>NZ_JAZFTO010000016.1:0-2355 GCF_036446775.1 Candidatus Desulfatibia sp. | reverse complement strand
CACACCCTGCATACCATTCACGGCCGGGCCCTGGCGTTTGCCACCGGCGTCAAGCTGAGCCGGCCGGAACTGAATCTGATCGTTCCCATGGGAGATGGCGATGCTCTGGCCATTGGCGGCAATCATTTCATCCATGCGGCCCGGCGCAATATTGACATCACCGCCATTGTTATGAACAATCGCATCTATGGTATGACAGGGGGACAGCTTTCTCCTTTGTCCGGTTATGGGACCATGGCCACTACAGCACCGTATTCCAATATTGATCACGCTTTTGATACGGTGGAATTGGCGATAGCCGCCGGGGCGACGTTTGTGGCCCGCAGCACCAGCTATCATGTTCATCAGCTTACAAAGATTTTAAGGGGTGCCATTTTACATAAAGGATTTTCCGTGGTTGAAGTAATGTCCCAGTGTCCCACCTATTTTGGCAGAAAAAACCGGGCTGGAAGCGCCGTTGATATGATGGAACAGTATAAAAATGATACCACGCCGATCGGGTCCAAGGCCAAAAAGAAAAACCCCGACCTGATTGAACGGGGCATTTTTGTACAAAAAGAGATGCCGGAATACTGTTGCGAATACGATAAAATCATTGAGAAGGCCATGAAAGCGAATTAATTATGGAAAAATGCCGGATCGTATTTTCAGGCTCCGGAGGCCAGGGCATTATCACCGCCTCGATTATCCTGGCCGAGGCGGCCGTGCTTCATGAAAACATGACTGCTGTTCAATCGCAGTTTTACGGTCCTGAAGCCCGAGGCGGGGCGACGCGCTCTGATGTCATCATCTCCTACACTCAAATCAATTATCCCAAGGTGATTCAGCCTAATGTTCTGGTCTGTCTCACCCAGCAAGCGTATAATAAATTTTATCCCATCATACGGCCCGGCGGCCTGCTGATTACCGATTCCCGTTTTGTAGAAATTGAAAAAAAAGTCGATGCCCAGCATAAAGAACTACCCATGTACCGGACGGTGATGGATAAGATCGGCAAACCGATCGTGTTCAACATCTGCATGCTGGGGGCCATCATCGTTCTGGCAGATCTTGTGAAACCCGCATCAATCATGAAGGTTCTGGAGACTCGGATTCCTTCCAATTTTCTGGAAATAAACTCCAGCGCTCTGGATCTGGGGATCAAGCTGGCAGAGGAGTATAAAAGCTGACTATACCCAACAAGCAACAAGATGAACCTGCCGGATTATATGTACACATTCCTTTTTGCCTCCAAAAGTGCCCCTACTGTGATTTTTATTCCATAACCGACTCGTCGCTGCATCCGGCGTTTCTGGATGCCCTGATGTGCGAAATGGACCTGAAGTCAGGTTTCGCATTGACGTTTGATTCCCTGTATATAGGGGGCGGGACTCCTGCGGTCTTTGGCGCCGAAACGATCGGCCGGATTATTGAAGCGGCCCACCGATCATTTAACATCCTCAAAGATGCTGAAATAACGCTCGAAGTCAACCCCGATACGATAACACCGGAAAAGCTCGAGGGCTTTCGGCGGGCCGGCGTCAACCGCCTCAACATCGGGGTACAGTCGTTTATCCCTGAGAATTTAAATTTTTTGGGACGGCTCCATTCCCGCAGCGACGCCGATCTCGCCGGGCAGTGGGCCAGAGACGCCGGGTTTGAGAACATCGGCCTTGATCTTATTTACGGCATACCGGGACAGACAAAAAAAGCCTGGGTAGCCGACCTTGAGCGGGCTCTGAAGTTTGAGCCGGAGCACCTCTCTTGCTATCTGCTCACTTATGAGCCGGGAACCCCAATGGACAAAAGCCGGCAAAAGGGCCGGTTTCGTCCACTGAATGATGACAAGATTCGCGATCTGTTTGTAAGTACAACCGAATTTTTAGCCGGTCGGAGTTATGCCCAGTATGAAGTGTCCAACTTTGCAAGCACTGGCTCCGGCAGATCCGGACAACGTAGCTTTGAGCGCAACCGTTCACGGCACAACCGCAAGTACTGGTCGTTTACCCCATACCTGGGTCTGGGGCCGTCGGCCCATTCGTTTAAAGAACCTGAACGCTCCTGGAACCGGCCTGATGTGCGGGATTATATTAACAAGCTGGCGGCGGGCAGGCTCCCGCCGTCGGGAAGAGAGATGTTAAGCCGGTCCCAGCTCATGATGGAAGCGATCTGCCTGGGACTCAGGCAGACAGAAGGGATTAACATTGACGCTTTTGAAGAGAAATTTGGGGTGAATTTTCATCAAAGGTTTATAGAGACGTTGAGAGGTCTCGAGGAAAGGGGGTTGATCAGATCTATTCAAAACCGCTGTGCACTGACACGCAAAGGCATGCTGTTTCTCGACAGTATTACATCCATGCTGGCCGATCAAGTTTA
>NZ_JAZFTO010000015.1:0-16399 GCF_036446775.1 Candidatus Desulfatibia sp. | reverse complement strand
CTCTGACCTCCGACCTCTGTCTCTTCCTTATCTCCAAATCCGAATAAGAAAAACCCATAACATAATGGACAAACAACAGGCTAAGATAAGACCATACAAGGCTTTTCTGCCGCCTTTGGTTTCCTTCTTGTTCACTTCTTGGGGAAAAATATCTTTTATCTTTTCAACAGTGAGAGGCTTTTTAAGATAGGTAATATCCGGGCAGGAGCCGCTTGCGTGACTTCCCAGACCGATTATGGGTATATCGGGCTCTATTTGCCTGATATTTATGACCAGGTAATCTTCGGACACATCAATTGAATCCAGATCAATCAAAACCAGGTGGTGCCACGTATCCTTTAACCGTTCAATGACCTGGTCGCCATTTAAGGCAACCGAAGCTCGATAAAGATTGTCGTTTAACATCTTCTCGACAGAAGCAATCCAGTGTTCATTGCCGCTGACAATCAGCACATCTGCCAGGGATGGATGACCACCGACTTCATTTCTGTCGTCAGAAAAACCCTGCTTTAGTGCTTTGTTGTTATAAGTTCTATGATCACCCATACTATATTTAATCTGCGAAAATCTGTGTAATCTGCGGACAAAATTACCCAAAGTAGCCTTGAGCTGAAATGGGTAAAAAAGGTTTGTGGATTGGTCTTTTCTTTTCCTAATCTGCGGAAATCTGCGAAATCTGTGGACAAAATTACCCAAAGTAGCCCTCCACACTAACGGCGGGTAAACCTTGGGCTGAAATGGGTAAAAAGGGGAAGGGGAGTCTTTCATCATTTTATTAAGATCTTTGCCAGAATGATTCCAAGGATTAGCCATACGGGAACAGAAATAATGAGAGCCAGGGTCAGCCCGCGGAAAATACCAAGTTGTTTAAAGAGGGTGTGTTTTTCCAAGGCCCGGCTTATAATTTGCTCCAGAGACTCAAGATTGATCGGTTTGGGGATGAAATCGTAAGCCCCTTTTTTAACAGCGGTAACTGACGACTCAATGGTTCCGTAACCGGTAATTATCAGCACTACAGCCCGGCTGTCCACGGCCTTGATAGCCTCTAAAACCTCCAGGCCGTCCATGTCCGGCAACTTCAAATCCAGAATTACAAGCTGGAAATCACCCTGTTCAAACCGTGTCAGCCCCTCGCGACCGTCGTAAGCTGCCGTGGCATGATAGCCCAGTTTAACCAGGAATTCCAACAGCATGTCCGCCACTTCTTTATCGTCATCAACCACCAGAATCCGGACGTCCTTATCAGTTTTCAGCGCCATATTCTATCCTTTCACAACCAATAATCGGTAGTCAGAGATTAGTACTAAAGGCGAAAAGCAAAAAGTTAAAAGTGAAAAGTAAAAGGTGAGAAGTAAAAAGTAATCAGCAAGTCCTTTCATCACTCATTTTTTAATCTGCGTCAACCTGCCCGCTCGTGCCCCTGGCCGCCTCGCCTTACTTGGCTGGCGGGCGAGCTTGCAATGGCAGGCGGGGGTCTGCGCCTGCCCCGTTCAATTCACGTCAGTGACAGCGTAGCGTATTTAACTGGGGTAATCTGCGGACCCTTTCATCCCTAATTATTTAATCTGCGAAAATCTGCGCCTGCCCCGTTAAATGCCTTTGGTTTTCTATTTAACTGCGCTAATCCCTGCCCTGTGGAATCCGAAGGCCATTCCTCTGGGGTGCGGACCCTTTCATCACTTATTTCCTAATCTGCGCTAATCAAGGTTTATCCTGTTAAATTGCTCTTTCTTTTATTTAACTGGGATTTGATCCCATTTCCTTCATTCACCAAAAAGTTTTAGCCCGAATTTTCGATAGGTCTCGAAATTGCGATCCTTTGATATCAGTGTCATTTTTCGCTGAATAGCCTGCCAGATAATGATGCGATCAAAGGGGTCCTTATGTGAAAGCCTTGGTAACTTATGGAAGCTGGATGCTTCAGCAGCGGTAATCGGCAATATATCAATATTCATCTGACCGGTAAAATCAGGTAATTCCTCCGGCTTCACTCCGGTCAATTTGAGTTTTCCAAGGGCATACTTCAAAGAGATTTCCCAGAATGTAACCACACTAACAGCTACGTCATTGTTCGAGGACTTTATCTCACGGACTGCTGCTCTGCTCAACTTTTCGGGGGCAAAAAGCGACCACAAAAATACATGGGTATCGAGTAGTAAGTTCATGAGGCCAGCATTTCTTTCTCGCTAATCTCAAAGTCGTCATGGATCATGTATCCGGCCTTGTCCTTAAGCAAGCCAAGACTCCTTTCCGGTTTAGAGGCATAGGCCGAATATGGAATAATTACAGCAACTTTTTCCCGTTTCTTGCCGTAACTTATGACAATTTCCTGACCGTTTTTTAATTTTTTCAAAACCTCCGAAAAACTAGCTTTCAACTCTCCTATCGTAAGTGTTTGCATATGAACCTCCTATGAGCAATATTGCACATTTCTTGACAACTTGTCAAGAACCATGCGCTACCCATAAACCATTGATTGGCTTATCGATGAGAGTGCTGAGTTTGTTTATTTTTTATCATTATTTAATCTGCGCTAACCTGCCCGCTCGTGCCCCTGGCCGCCTCGCCTTACTTGGCTGGCGGGCGAGCTTGCAATGGCAGGCGGGTCTGCGCCTGCCCCGTTCAATTCACGTCAGTGACAGCGTAGCGTATTTAACTGGGGTAATCTGCGGACCCTTTCATCACTTATTTCCTAATCTGCGTTAATCTGCGTAATCTGCGGATTGATCTTCATCTCTTTTTTTATATTAGCGTCTTTGCGCCTTTGCGTGAGATATCAAATCTGCGGACAAAATTACACTATGTTGACAATATTGAAAAAGCCGCTTTTACGGGATAATGGTCGCCGGGACCTGCTTTGATTATCGCAGCATTACTGCATTTTAGATCAGGTGAGTGAAACAGATAATCTATGCGGGGTGCAATCGGCAGGGGAAACTTCTGATATGAGGTTGTAAGATAATTCCATGAAGGCCACAGGGCATCGTCAAAGGCCTGGTTCATTTTGCGTATGGCTTTGGAAAAAGGGACCGTGTTGAAATCACCGCCAATAATGACGTTGTTGGATTTACTTTCACTTAACCAGGCTATAAGTTCAGCCACTGACTTGCTGCGTACGGTCTCTTCCAGAAGCTCTGTTTTCAAAAAGCGCAAGGCGGTTTCCCAGCCGATATCAATCTTTTGCGCTTTGATTTTAATTGGATCGATGCGGTCAAGGTGCACAGAATATATAGTCACGTTATGACCGTCAATCAAAATACCTCCGGATAGAATCCCGTAACCTTTATTACTTGCCTTGAAATAAAGCGTTTGAGGCTCCGTGATCGGTATGCGGGACAAGATTGCAAGACCGTGCTTTTTCCCCTTGTAGTTAGAATAGGTAAAGTGCGGAAGGCCAAGCATGCGGGACAGCCGAGACACCGCTTTTTTACCGGCAATCTCTTGAACCAGCAGTATATCGGGAATCCCATGGCTCTTGATGATCTCGGCCACATCCTTTAGCAAAGGCTGGTGCCCATTCAAATCGCCTATGTTGTACGTCATGACCTCAAGAGGATTTGATACTACCTGACCTCCAGTCTGATGAAAAGCCATAACCACACTTCCCAAAAGCAGCAGTATAACTACACCAAAAACAATTGTTCTTCTGCCCATGATTTATTTTCTATTGATAGGCTTCCGCAATCCAATTAATGATTGTATTTGCATCACCTAACGCCATGACAAAATTACCCAAAACAGCCTTGGGCTGAAATGGGTAATTTTCTATGTAGAGGATTTAATTATATTATAGACAGTTTTTCGGGACATATCTAATTTCTCCGCAATTTCTGAGCGTTTAAAACCACGGGAAATAAGTTGCTCGATAAGGAATTTTTTTGCCCTTTTGCTTTCAGGTGCCCTTGAAGAAAAACAGCTATTTTTCATATCTTCAATGCGTCTATCAAGTTCAACCATGCTTAGCAAGTCTATGCCCGAAGATTCAGCAACATGCTTTTTCTTATCAATCCGCTTGAAGAGCCGGGGGAATATGGATGCAAGCGTTGAACAAAACTGCTCTACGGCATCTTCCTGTTCCAGAACATGACCGGCTTCTATCCCACTGCCTTGCATCAGCAAACGACGATATTCTTTTTGCTTTTTAGGCTTCACTGTTGACAGCAGACTTAAAACAAAATCTGGATCAACAAACGACTTGGGGGCATCGTCATCAGCATATAGCCTGACCGACGACCACCTATAGTTTGTCGGATCTTCCTCAATTCCCGCCTTTACAGGATTTAAGTGGATATACAGCGACGCAGCCAAAAGATATCCGTCATCGCAACAAACTGCCTGTCTGTATGGTCCGCCAAACAGATGCCCTTTTCTTTCATACTTGCGGTTGAACCCCATGGCATAACGAGAAAATAAGTCGCGCATGGCATCATACAGATTCTCTTCTTTTGGGCTGAGCAGCAAGTGGATGTGGTTCTGCATCAGGCAAAAGGCAAATATCCTTAGTGAGTAATTGGAGGAAATTTCTTTAAGAAGCCCCAACATGAAAAGATAGTCACTTTCTTCCAAAAACAAGGGCTCTTTACCAGCTACCCGTTGTGTAATGTGAGATACGAGGCCGGAGCTGTTCAGTTTGCGGGTAGCCCGAAAATATCTTTTGAGTTTTCCCTGTTGTATCAATTCAAGCGGTTGCATTGCGTCATCAGCTATCAAATTTTACCCAAAGTAGCCTTGGGCTGAAATGGGTAAAAAGAGATGGGAATCGGAGGCCGGGGACCGACCAGGCTCATTTCGCCTTTCAGCACGTTGATAAGCTGGGGCAGTTCGTCCAGGCTGGTCATCCTGAGGAGGGTGCCGATCACCGGGATGATCCTGGGATCCTTTTTGATTTTGAACACGGGTCCGTCGGATTCGTCCAGGGCGGCAAGCTCCTTTTGCCTAGCCTCTGTAAATAGGCTGTTACTCTCTTTTAATACTTAGCAGAAGCAGCCTTTTCTTGTTGCAGCCTTTCGTGTAACCATACCTTAATTAATGCTCCACGATCTACACCTATACTTTGCCTGATTTGATCTATCTCTTTGACCATCTCTTCTGCAACGTCAAGCGTTATACGAACTTTCTTACCATGTCGAATAATTTTGGCCTTTGACATATCGATTAGATCGTGGACGTCTTCACCATTATCGAATCGTCGATCAAATTCTTTCGTGGTTTTAGCCATTTCATTTTTTTTCATAAAGTTCTTCCTCCTGCCTTCTGGCACGTCTCACCGATATGATGCGTATTGCATTGCCACGGTGTGTAAATATTGCTGCCCATAGTTTATCACCAATCTTACCTAACAGAATGCTTCTGTCTTCAAACGGATATGGGAGCTGAATTTCCACCCGATTGCTATCGTTCCACATTTCCTTAGCCGCATTAAAATCAAGACCGTGTTTGCTTTTGTTGGTACGGTTCTTATTATCATCCCACTCAAATTTCATGTCTATATTGTACATATATTGTACAAAAATGCAACAAAAATTAGGTCGGTATAGTTCAGCCCCATTTTCAGCTGATCTTGAAAGGTGGTTTTGTTGTAGAGTAGATGCCGGAAGTAGGGTAGGGGCACGATTGGTCTTTATCTTTTCCTAATCTGCGAAATCTGCGCCTGCCCCGTGCAATTCACGTCAGTGACAGCGAAGCGTATTTCATTGGGGTAATCTGTGGATCTCCGTCCTCTGACCTCTGTCTTTTCCTGACCCCATTTTCGATACGTTACGGATTTAACCTTGCCGGCACCATTAGGGTAATGAGTTGTCAGATAAAGGGATAATGCTTCACAATTCATGTTGTGTTTGACAGCCGGTTGTTTATTATGTAAAATGCGATTATCAGATATTACAGATATGATATGGAGGTCCATTATGGAAAAATATATAACGGCCACGCAAGCGGTTAGAGATTTCTCAGAGTTATTAAACACCATAAAATTTAAAGGAGATCATTATATAATCCAAAGAAACGGGAAACCCATAGCCAGCATGCAACCGATTAAATCGGCAAAAAATTTAAAAACACTTGAGGAACTTAAATTACTGATCAAACAACTACCGCGGCTGGATGATGAACTGGAGGTTTTTGCAGCGGATATCAAAGAGATTTGGAAAAATCAACCACCCCTACCGGAGGATAGTGCATGGGAATAATTATAGATTCAAGCATTCTTATCGAGGCAGAAAAAGAAACGTTTAACATCGATGAATTTATCAATGGTAGAGAGGAAGAACCTTTTAGTCTTAGCGTTATCACAGTGGCCGAACTTCTACACGGCGTCCACCGGGCTGATTCATCCGTGAGACGCATTAAAAGGAGTGCCTATGTAGAAAAAATTATCGAGTTATTCCCGGTATATCCTTTTGATATTTCAGCTGCTCGAATCTATGCTGCCTTATGGGCTAAGCTTAGCAAGCAGGGCATTCAGATTGGAGCTCACGATCTTATTATCGGCTCCACGGCCCTGGCCCTCGGTTTTTCGGTGGCAACGTTTAATAAAAAACATTTTGACAAGATTGAAGGGCTCCGGATCGAGATTCCCAAAGCCTAAAATCTCTGAAAATTATTCCCGAAAAACAGGCGCCTGTTTATCGCCAGGCAACCAGACAAAAGTTGGCAAAAGTTTTTGGAATAAGCGCGACAAGTTTCACTTAAGAACTACATGTCAAATGCTATCACTCAGATCCTTGGCAGATCTTATTTGCTCCCTTTTCCCATCCATCCGCTCAATCTCCGTCCTCTGCTCCTCCGACCTCCGATCTCTGACCCCGCCAGACTGACGGCGGGTAAGCTTTGGTTTTTTCATCTCACATGGGTTAATAGTAGATTTATCCTGCCTGCCCAGTTAAATTTCTTTTTTATTTATTTAACCGGGACCCAACCCCCTTTTTGCTCTACCTTCAATCTGAATAGAACCAACGATGACACCACGGTTAATATAGGTAACATTGAAGATAACGGAAGGCAATCGCAAATATTTTGGGCTTTCTTTTTTGGAAGGTGAAAGGCAGCAATCTTCAACTGGCTTGCTTTCAAGATTTGTAGTTCCAATCAACCTTCTTGACAATACGACCGGTATCCGGTATTTGAATCCAAGTCGTCTGTTGCCGCAGTATGGTTGCTGCTTGATATCCGGCCCTACTACATATTGGAATGCTTCCTGCTACGGCACACAACTTTAAATTTTCCCTTATTCCGAGCTCAAAAAGGGAATTCTTATCACTTTATCACTATCACTCCAAAAGTATGGGGTGAATGCAGTCGCTGTCCGCAATATTTCCAGTGTGATGAAGTCGGAATGGTTCTGGATCTCTAATTCCGGAATGAATACCCAATGTATTTCAGTAACGGAATAAACCTATGTGGCTTTATCACGAAGTCCTCGTTCGTCTTTTTGGAATGAATTTAAAAAATGTCCAAGATACTTCAACTTTTCATTTTGTCTTTGCTCCTAGTTACGACCTTTGCAGCGCCCACTTTTGCCCAAGAAGGTTCAGAAGTCGCCCGAGGCATGGGAGAGGAACTTAGAACACCCATCAGCCAACCGGGCTCGGTGGAAGACATGACCCTGCTTCAAGATGAGCTGTACAGGTGGAACAAGGTCATGGATGTATGGTTCATGTTGATGCTCGTGGCATTTCTGATGCTTTTCATAAAGAAATTCGAGTGGGGGGTCTGCCTTGCCGTATGCCTGGTTACTGCAACAAGCTTTATTAGCTACTGTGCCATAAAACAATTCCTTTTTGGCTGGGAATGGAACCAGGGTATGGTCATCATGGGGGTTTTCTGTGCTATAACGGCTGTCATCGCAATCGGTGTGTTTCTGGGCACCATACGGATGTGGCAGTACTTGCTTGCGGGTGCATTGTTTGCCCCGGCATTTGTTCTGGTGGAATGGTGGATGTTCACTTTTCTGAAGGGGGTAGTAGATCCCGGTGGTTCGATGCTGGTACACATGATGGCGGCCTATTGGGGCTGGGGTGTAATCCTGGCATTGAGGGAAAAACGCGCGTTTGACGAGCCCCAAAATTCAACCACCCATAGTGTAGCTTTTGTTTGGCTCGCGAGCATGCTGTTGTGGGTGCTTTGGCCGTCATTTGTTACCGCACTGCTGCCAGCAGATCAGGTGCACTGGGGTATGGTGACGTGTTACATGGCAGGGCTAGGTTCGATTATCAGTGCATACATATTCTGCATGATTTATCAGGGTAAGGTCAATCCCTTGGTGTACACTTATTCACTGATGGCAGGACCGGTGGCAATCGGCTCTCCGCTTCTTTCGGTAGGCCCGTGGGGGGCATTGGTGATCGGTCTTATCGCGGGGTTTATCTCTACGACATCCTTCATATATGTCCACAAAAGACTGTGTAAGGCGATGGGTGTGCTGGATGTAATGGGCGTTAACAACCTGCACGGTGTGTGTGGAATCTTTGGCGCAATTGCAGGCGCTATATTGGTCGCAGGCTGGGTCAACATTATCAGTTTAATTGGCGTATTTATGATCTCAATTGTTACCGGCTTGATAGCGGGTTTTATCATCAAAGCGACCAGAGGCGTGATGATCGAACTGTTTGCAGACGCCACCGACTTCGATTTGTGGCATCCGGAGCCCCTTGGGATAGAGGATGGAGTTGTCACCCAAAATAAATGAAAGAAAGCGCAATAGATGCAGACTGACGAAAAGCTGAAAAAACGGATCACCTATGAGAAGATGCATACGCCATTTAGTGGGGATCTCCGCACAGCTCCGATAAGCAGCGGGGAATTCAAATTTTCAGAAAAGCAAAATTTCAAACCGCCTTGGATATGCGCTTTGTCAAAAATGAAGACCCATATGTATTCTTAAGCGATTCGTTCCTGATAGAACTCGATAATTCGGCTCAATGCTTTGTTCGGCATCTCTCCGTGGATCCCGGGAAAAGAGACTGCGGGAATGTTTAGCAACGACGCAGCAAACTTGCCGGGACTGTCCGCTTCCCCTTCTGAAGCAACAAGCAATGTATCCCTGTCTAGCAAAGGACGAATGTTTTTGAGTCTCAAACGGTTGGGCAAGGTTGGGTCGATCAATACAATCCCCGCCACCTTCTCCATAATGGAGGGATGCTGATCCAGGAAATCGAGCACAATTGCCCCGCCCATGGAGAAACCTATGAGACCACATTTCTTTTCGGAGGTGATCTGCGCGACCACCCTGTCAAGTTGATACAAGAATGAGGAACCCTCAATATCAGGGGCGATAAAGTTCGGATTGATTGCAATTAACCCGAAGTCGTGGGTTGCAAATTCCCGAAAATACGGTTCCATACTGGTTTCATTGACTCGGGACTGGCGCAGCAACGTGTATGACCAGACCCCGACCTGTTCGGGGTAGCCCAGAACTGCGATGGCTATGAATCGTTTCTCAAGCGCGTTGGGAGTGGCCAGAACCCAATACTCCTTTCCTATGCGTTCATCCGTCTCGAGCATCTTCTGCGCCACGTTGGCAGCAAGCATGTTCGCCACGATTGCATCCACGTTTGTCCTCAGATGCGCTTCTTCTTCAATCGAACCGTCCGGTGCAGTTATAGTTTCAGGCTTGACCATGGATTCTCCTTTCGCTGGATTGCCAGAAAGACACGATGAAACGCGACTAATAGCCATTGCCTTCATCGATTGGTTAGTTGATTAAAAATATTTTATACCACAAATCCCAACGCGCCGTAAAGCATGTTTTCACTCTCAAGCAAGGGAAACTATGGTATTGCAGCGATTTTGGAACTTGCCGCCAATTCCGTCTATAGCATTACACAATCAAATCTTTTAAAAAACCCAAAGTGTGGCCTATAGTTAACCAGGAACCTTTTTAATAGTTCCGTTAGCTATTAGATCCTGCAACTGTTTTAAAAGATTTTGTTCCTGCGAGTCGATTATTCCATCCTCACCTGCAACGGCTATAATTTGATTGTGTTCGGAAATTGTAAGTTCACAATCACGGATTGCTTCTTTGATCATCTCAGCGAGCTTCCCACCGGTTTCACCTGATTCCACTTTTCCTCCTCATAGTCGTATCTTAATAAATTGAACAATAAAGGTTAAAGTACTTTTACGCGGATACAATAACATTGAAGATAACGTAAGGCAATCGTAAATATTTTGGGCTTTATTTTTTGGAAGGTGAAAGGCAGTTGTGTTGTCTGGCAGCAATCAACACATTCAGCAGAATTAGAAAACCCCAACATATAGGGCTAAAAGGAAAAAAGCAGGGCCTATCACAGACCCTGCTTTTTCTGTTCGGTTGAGCCATCACTCAAATTGAATGTGGAGTCGCCCGAAACTGTATATCGGTATGAATTAGCTGCATTTGTAATACATACCTACACCTTTACATTTGTATTACATTACCACAAAGTAGTATGTCAAGTGATTTTATATAGTAAACCGGAAAGCGTGTAAAAAATCACTATCCAGTAATGAAAAGGATACACGTGCAATCATTTTATTTTGCGAGATTCAAACAAAAAGATAGTATAGTATGGAGGAGGAATAGGAGAAGGTTAAATTGGCAAATAGACTGTCACAGACATTTATTTGGGAGGTTTTGGCAATATTTGGGATGGTTTTCGGTCACAGGCAAGGACATTTTGCTCGTTTTGGTAAAAATCGCACCCGTCATTAAGTACGGCCTTAAGTTTGGCTCTGGCGCGGTGGAGCCTTATCTTTACAGTATCAAGCGAAATCTGAAGGACATCAGGCTATCTCCGTGTTTTTAAATCCCTCAAGTTCGCTAAGTAATATAACGGTTTTATAGTCAGATGGAAGCTTGTAAATAAACTCCCTCACACATTCGCTCATTTCTTTGCGTATGAACGTCTGGTCGGTGAGAGTTTTCTTATGACCGAGCCAGACATTGCTATCCTCAACTCCGATGTCATCTTCAAGGCTGGTGCTCTCAAATGAACGTTTAAATGACGGAGTCCTCATCCTGTCAATAGCGGTGTTGGTAGCAATACGGTATAACCAGGTAGAAAGCTTTGATTCACCCTTAAAATTCCTTAGCGGTATTGATAGGCCACATCAAACCAATATCATTGAAGATTGAGTTTGTAAATCTTGTATTTTGGGGGGCTTGATTTTTAGTAGGCTCAAGGCAGATGAGAGTTTACTATTTCCACATAACTGGATCATCATCCAAGTGATCCGTAACCATTTTTCCGATTTCATTTATAACTGCCAACTCTTCATCAGACAAGCGAACATTTGTGGCATCCGCATTTTGAGTTGCCTGTTCGGCGTCACGGGCACCAGCAATGGCACATATTCCTGGCTGCGAAATTACCCAGGCCAGTGCCAGCTGCCCTAACGTGATATTTTTATCATCTGCAATAGGGCGGAGTTTATCTAATGCTTTCTGGGCTCGTTTATAATGTTCGGGCTGAAACAACTTGTTGTTGGAACGGTGATCACCTCTATCGAATTTATGATTCGGGCCAAATTTTCCTGTTAAAAGCCCTTGGGCCATGGAAGAATAAGCAAGCAAAGTTATATTATTTTCAAGACAATAAGGCCAAGCATCAGTTTCAACCTTACGCCAAAACAAAGAATAGGGTGGCTGCAAGCTGTCGATTCTTCCATACTTTACAGCTTCCTTTAGCTGGGACCGGGAGAAGTTGGAAACGCCAACAACAAGAATTTTGCCCTGCGCTTTCAAGTCGGCCATGGCACGCATAGTCTCTTCTAAAGGGACGTGTTTGCTGCCAAAAGAACCCGGAGGCCAGTGGATCTGATAAAGATCTATATAGTCAGTGTTAAGATTTTTTAAAGATTTGTGGCATGCATTGATTACCTGTTTGTATTTCAGGTGATTTGAAAATACCTTGGTCGCAATCACGACTCTGCCACGCATATCATGAAGGGCATTCCCGACGATTTTTTCTGAATGACCGTTACCATAAACCTCTGCCGTATCGAATGTAGTGATGCCCGCATCATAGGCTGCCTTTATCGCTTTGATGGATTCGTTGTCGTCTATGCCTACCCACATTGCCTTGCCGGCCTGCCATGTTCCCATAATGATCGGCGAGATTTTAATATCAGAAGTGCCTAGAGGACGAAGTTCCATATTTACACTCATAAAATTGGTTTAAATAATATTTTTTATCACAATACCGCTGTTTTATCTAAGATCATGTGGTCACATGATACTATTGAAAATGCTTGATGGCCCACTATCGACCTATTCGATGGCAATAACAATTTTCTCGTTCTTTTGGTGGTTCTCTATTTCAACTATAGTGCCCCGGATTTCTTTATTCTGTGACAATTCAACGATCATATCTGTATCTATGTCGATGCCTTTTTCTTGTAATGCTTTTGTAAAATTCTTTGGTATTAGTTTTTTCGCATAACGAATAATTTTAAGGGGAATGCTGATAGTGGTTTTGGGTTCTGTATTGCCATCATTAAATGTTCTGATTTTCAAACTCGCCATAACTTGGATACCTTTCAAAGGTTAAGGGGTCACCCATTAAATGAAGATTTGTAATCAATATCACCATGTCAGTACTCCTGTCTATATAGAAAAATTCCCCTGGTGGCAAGAGCAGGGCCAAAGAACAATTAAAATACCTATTGCTCGTAAGCTAAAAGGTGGGATCTGAGGCTGCCCTTCTTTTTGCCTAAACCAATCTTGCTTCGTATATTTTTCCGGTGAGTGTCAACCGTCCTTGGAGATATTTTCATAATCTTTGCAATTTTTTTAGTAATATAGCCTATCTTGACCATATTTACTATCTTGATTTCTTGCGGTGTCAGGCTTAAATATTTCAGAGAAAGTTTTCGAGTAAATGGTGAAATAATTTCACTTAGATTTGATTCTAAAATATTCAAAAAGGCTTTTTGGTGATCGTCCAACGTAGTTTTATTAATTTTATCAAAATATGGTTCAATCAGTTCTTTTACGTTGGTCATCACATTTTCTTCTAATTCGGTTTTATCTTCTTCCCTTTTTTTCAATAAAACCTTCATGGCGGTATTAAGTTCCTCAAGACTCTTTCTCTTGAGCTCCAAGTCTTTAGTGCGTTTTCTCAGCGCTTCTTCGGCCTGCTTGCGTACGGTGATATCCCGAATGGCACTCAAATTAATTTTTCTGCCATCCAATGTAAAATGGTTAGCGTTAATTTCTACTGGAAAAACAGTTCCATCTTTTTTCTTGTGATACCGAAGGGGTAGGAATGTCTTTTCAACGAGTTTAATTGCCTTCTCCGTTTTTTCAGGCTCAGCAGATAAATTCCACGCTTTTAACCCGACAAGTTCTTCATGGCTGTAACCATACAATTTACAAGCTGCTTCATTCGCTTCAAGAAGGTTACCAGTGTCTTCATCTACCAAAAATAAAGCATCTGATTCTACTTCAAAAAGAGTACGATACTTCTCTTCAGATTTTTTCAAACCCTCCTCGGCCTGCTTACGCTCGGCATCTACTTTAAGAACATAGAGAGCCATCTCGATGGTGACTTCAAGGTCTTTAGGCTGGAATGGCTTGAGAATAAAGCCAAAAGGATAAGTAAGTTTGGCGCGCTTAAGCCTTTCCTTATCGACGAAAGCGGTAAGGAATATAACCGGAATATCATATTGGGTGCGTATTTCCGCGGCAGCTTCAATTCCGTCAATCTCACCTTTAAGCACTATATCCATCAACACTAAATCAGGCTTATGCTCTTTTACCTTCGCAAGGGCTTCTTCTCCATAACCCACTATTGCGGTAACACCGTAACCAAGCTGCTTCAACTGGCTTTCGATGTCCATTGCGATAATGCCGTCATCTTCCACAATCAAGACTTGTGCTTTTTCCATGTTCTATTTGCTCCCATTATTAAGCCCTTATTCATAAATTCCGAAATCGACTCGGCTGAGCTCGTCGCAGGCCGCAATCCCAAATCCCCAATCGAATCATATTCTTGGTTTATATGCGTGGCGTAAATTGCCCCAATCATGCATTTGGGGAAAGTGAAGATTTGTAATCGATTTGTTTTTTCCGATCATTTCAGCGGCCTTGGCCCTCATCCGGGCCGGCTCGGTGGCATCCAAAAGCAGTCGCATCGGGGTAGTTAAAAGCTCATCTTTAATACATGAGTCTTGCCGGTGTCTGTTTCTTTAATCTGAAGGCGCAGCTGCCGGGCAGAACCGGCTTCACCAGGGAAAAAAAGAAATCCATGGGCAAGATCCTGGGGCTCAACAGCTCTGTTCTGAAGCGATTTATCTCGTAAATCGTTGGTAATCGACCTGCGGACGTCATCTGAGGCATAGCCGCCTACGCCGCCGAGAGTGGCTCCGGCGGCAGCCCCCACGGCAGCGCCCTTGCCGATTGCCTCGGCGATATTATCACCGGAGACAATACCGACGGCGGCCCCGATAATTGATCCGGCGGCAGCTCCCAAAAAGCCCGTATAGGCCCCTTTTTTAAAAATTTCTTTGGTTTTGGCGTATTTGCTGGCTCGCTCATACGCGGTTTTGCTGCTCAAAACAGGCCAGAGATTACCCTCCTGATCTTCAAGGAATGTCTGGTGTCCGACGATTTCCAGTGAATGGGGCCCCTGATTGTCGAACACCACCTGAACCGGCAGCATACCGGCGCCAAGGATATCAAATCCAAAGGCCTCCTTGGTCTCCTTTTGATCAACAAAGGCCTTGGCCGCTATCTCGGCACCGCCGATTTTCACAACGTTGTCGAATGATGCCGGCGTTCTAAACGGCAGCGGTTTGGCTTTATAGCTCGAGGAACACGCTGTTAAAAGAGTGACAATAATTGAATATATAAGAATATAAATGTATCTTTTCATAATCGATCCTCCTGCAGGGCTGTCTTTTTACGGAATTTTTCTTTAATCGTCAATTTAAAACTTCTGATTGAAGATTTATTGCCTCAAGCATGCATTTGGGGCCGCGTCTTAATTATTAATTATTCGTTTTTTGCGATTCAACAAATCAGTACCACCTAAGATAAGCTGCTTGAAAAGAAAAGTTAAATTGCATGATCCGGGAGTCCCATTTTGTCAAGAATGAAGATTTATGACGTTAAATTCGAAGATTACTTAACTGTTACCTGTCCCCCTTGTTTTCTATAGCAGGCTCTATGGTCACATCATTAAACCAATTAGGGTAAAGGTTCATCTGTATATGCAATGTTAGCTTCTTCTGACTTATAGAGCGGCAACTCCTTTCCTGCTCGAATATCTTCCACCCAATTAGGATTTAATAAAATGGATTTTCCACTTAATGCTATATCGGCACTTTTTAGGGCATCTTCTGCACTGGCCCGATCATATATCTGCCCACAAATCATCAAGGGTAAATCAGTGACTTCCCGGGTGATCTCTGCCACATTTTGATCAGTGCCAAAAGCTTTATCCTTGTACCCATAGGTTGAAACAGAAATTACATCGATAGGTTCTTTTGATAACATCTTGATAATCGCTTGATATTCTGCCTTGCTTTCAAACAAAGAAACTTCCATGTCTGCAACACCCCAATTGGCAATTCTAAACGCCAACAGACGATCTTCAGGAACCACTTTGTGAACGGCCTGAATGACTTCATGGGCAAAACGGAAGCGATTTTCCACTGATCCTCCATAAGAATCTGTTCGCTGATTGGAATAGGACGATAAAAAATTATTTATAAGATAGCCATGAGCTCCGTGAATTTCTATACCATTAAATCCTGCTTCAACAGCTCCTTTAGCGGTCTCAACAAAACCATTTATAACATGATTTATGTCAAATTCTGTCATCTCATCTGGTACAGGATAAGGCTTTTGAGTAAGTGGATTGTTTTGCTTCGGTGTTATGGGGCTGGGAGCTATGACTCGGTTTGCCGGGTTTATTTCTGGCCATGACATCCGCCCACAATGGAACATCTGCATTACTGCAACAGACCCTTCATTCTGGATTGCTTTAACTACAGGTTGCCAGGCATCAATCTGTCGCTGCGTTAACATACGAGCCTGTCCTGGATATCCTTGAGCACTTTCATAATCTGTAATAATCGCTTCGGTATAGACGACAGCTGCTCCATTTTTGGCCCTCCTAATTAAAAAATCAAGTACATCCTGCCGGGGGACACTGTCTCCGGGAGATGACATGCGTGTCATGGGCGCAACACCAATTCGATTCTTAAGCGTTAAACTCTTTAATTGGAATGGTGTAAAAAGAATATTGTCACTCATGATAAACCTCCTTATTTGACGTATTTTTAAAACGTTTTATCTATTATATCAAGATGTTTCTGTGGCCCGACCCCATTTAACATAATTTCCCTGAAATCTCGAACCGCGGTGCTGCCACAAGGGGCGATCAGGAGGTCTCCGGCCGCTTGGGCTTGCGGAGGT
>NZ_JAZFTO010000014.1:0-2044 GCF_036446775.1 Candidatus Desulfatibia sp. | reverse complement strand
CAACGAATTCGCTGAAAAAGGAATTGCTTGTAATGGCCGAACACCGGTCAGTCAGGATCGCACATCAAATAATGGACCTCCTTCACAAAAGTATCGTCACACCCGAAAATGAATCTGGAAGCGCTTTCAACATGAACGAGGCAGGAACCTTAAAGGCGCTGGACGACATAATCAGATTCCATTATTCTCGTCAGGATATTAACCGCGTAATCTGGTACGACGAGAACGGCATAATTATATATTCTACCCTCCCTTCGCTGATAGGACAGGATGCTTCTTCCAACGTTGACGTTCAAAACGCGCTAAAAGGCGAAACCAAAAGCAAATTCGAAGAGCACGTAGATTTTGATGACCTGGATCCGGCATCAATGGAACTCGTGGGTGAGATGGTTGAAACGTACGTATCGTTCGACCACAACTTTCATAACCTCAAAATGTACGGCGTTATGGAATTGTACCTGGATATTGCAAATGAAAAAAAATACCTTCAAAATATTAGATACTTATTTTTGCTGATAGTTGCCGCTGTTTTTATCCTTTTGTTCATCATACTGCTGATTATTACGTACCGTCTCGACATGAAGCGCACGTTGCTGGAGGAAGCCATGAATCGAAACATGGTTGAAATCCGGCTCCTGCACAATAAAGTCAGGGATCAGAACGATATCCTGGAACAGAAAGTCAGCGAGCGCACAATGGAGTTGGCCCTTACACAGGAAGCGACAATTTTCAGCTTGGCGGTTCTTGCGGAATTCAGGGATCCGGAAACCGGCGGCCATATTAAACGGACCCAGAGTTATGTGAAACTTTTGGCTGAAATGTTGCAAACATCTCAGCAATATAGAAATGAACTGAACCAGCAAACGATCGAGCTCCTGTTTAAATCTGCTCCCTTGCACGACATCGGCAAGGTCGGTGTGCCCGACCGCATCCTGCTGAAAACTGGGAAGTTGACGGATGAAGAGTTCGAGGAAATGAAAAAACACACTATCTATGGAAGGGACGCAATTGTCGCCGCCGAACAGAAATTGAATGGGAAATCGTCTTTTCTTAAGTTTGCGCGTGAAATTGCATACGGTCACCAGGAAAAATGGGACGGATCGGGGTATCCCGAAGGCGTCAAAGGGGAACAAATACCGCTGTCTGCAAGGTTCATGGCCGTTGCCGACGTATACGACGCGCTTATAAGCAAGCGGGTTTATAAACCGCCGTTTCCCCATAGCAAAGCGGTGAAGATCATTCGTGAAGGGAAAGGGACGCATTTTGACCCGAATGTTGTGGACGCCTTTTTGAAACTAGAAGAAACATTCAGAAAAATTGCGTTGGAGTTTGCGGAAGACGAGCAAGAGCTTAAAACCCTTTCCGAGTGACCCCAAACTTGCTCCTTGTGGCATGGGTGTTGCACTTTTAATGCATAAAGAGCAGGTGGATTGCGACCTGTTGAAAATTAAGGAGATATGACGGGACTTTTGTTGAAAAACATCGTTTTTGCGTATTAACTACAATATTTTTATGGAAAAAGCTTAATGCGGGGCGCTAGAAAGATAACGATTTGCAGCACGAAAGGCGGGGTGGGCAAGACCGCCCTTTCAGTCAACCTCGCGTGCGAGTTCGCCGGCATGTCGCGGCCGACGTTGTTGGTGGACCTTTCCCCGCAGGCCGACGCAACGTGCCACCTCGGCGTAAAAAACGAGAATCTGGAAAATTCCGTTTACCGCCTTTTGAGCGATAAAGAGGACGATACCGAAAAAGCGATAATCCCCACGCGCATACGCAACCTGTCTATTATTCCATCCGACAGGGCCGCCATGCCGGGCATAGAAATAGAGCTTGTCAGCATGATGGGCAGGGAAGCCATCCTTTCCGAAAAGATCAGGCGGGTGGAGGATAAGTACGACTTCATTATTTTCGACTGCCCTTCCGGTACGGGACTTTTGACGATCAATTCCCTCATGGCTTCCACCGAATGGCTGTTGCCGGTGCAGGTGCATTACCTTGCCCTTAACGGGCTGGACCAGCTTTTCATGACGGCGCTTTCGCTGAA
>NZ_JAZFTO010000013.1:0-8876 GCF_036446775.1 Candidatus Desulfatibia sp. | reverse complement strand
GTCGTAATAGCTTACGAAGTATTCAACGGCATTCTCCGGGAAGAACATCTTAAACTCGTTATATAGCTGTGCCGCAAGGGTTTTGTTCGGCGCGAAGACGAGTGTGGGTTTTTGGACCTTTTCAATAACGTTGGCAAGCGTAAATGTTTTTCCCGATCCGGTTACGCCCAGAAGCACCTGGTGGCCGCAGTTGTTTGCGAGATTTTTTGCAATATTTTCGATGGCGGCGGGCTGATCGCCTTTCGGTTTGAAATCCGAACGTAGCTTGAACTTCATAAGACGGATTATACCGCCAACTGGACAGGCGTTAAAAGAACGGGTGCAACGGCTTATCAAACCATAAGCGCTTTTCCTCTTTGCCGGAGGTTCCAATCAATTTCCATTTTCCGCCTTCTTTGGCAATTATGTGGTCCTGGTTGGCCCAATGGTCTATTGTTATCAGATATTTTTTGCCTTCGGGTATGCCCATCAGAAAGCCGCTGCAACTTATCACCGCAACATTGCCGCTCGAATGAGTGACAAGCCGCATCATATGTTTCGTTGCCATGCCGTCGAAAGTCCTGAAAATTCTTTTCCATGTCCGTTTGGCCGATTTCTTATCGTGAAAGCCGTTGACGTAGTTATCGGAATATAGCTCCATAACCCCGTCAAGATCGCGCGACTCAATTGCCGCTTCGGCTTTTTTGAAGAAATCCAGTATCTCGTTATAGTTTTTCTCCCCAAGCTGTTTTTTGGAATCGGGATCAAGGTAAACGGTGAAATAATCAGGACCATTGGCGGCGCCTGCCGTCCATGCCAGGAAGATTGAAAGACATATAGCTGAGCCTATCAAATATTTTATCATGACGATTTCCTTTATAAATCGGACGGACATTTGGTTCTTACATTCTGGTTTTAAATATATTTTAGCAAAGGGGCAATTATTAGGCAAACTAATAATTGCATGTGGGAGTATAGACTATCCAAACTTTTGCGGAGTATTCGAGATTAAGAGGAAGCAGTCTGTTTATTATTTTGAAACGAATCTAGAAATCCCGCTTTTGTCAAATGGAATCTTGCCCACGCGACCTGATTTCTTACTCTGGACGCGCCGTTTTTAAGCGTTTCTTCCTGCTCCTTTTCCGGTATTTTTCAGTTTGTTTTCAATCAGCTATTAAAGGCGTAGGACGACAGGTACTTCTGCCACGCGCTGCTGAAGCTGTCGGGCGCGTCTACGGGCTGAGAGAGCACGGCCATAAATTTCGGCTTGAACGGTTTTCTAATGAGGCTCATTCCAGAAGCGTTCAGGCTTCGGCTGCCCTTTTTCAGGTTGCATTTCCTGCAGGCCGCCACTACGTTAAGCCACTCCGTTCTCCCGCCCTGTGAGCGGGGAATTATGTGGTCAATCGTCATTTCAGTGTGGTTGCTCCCGCAGTATTGGCAAGTTTTGCGGTCACGCCTTAAAACGTTCTTCTTGCTGAACGATACGCCGCCGTAGTTTGGGATCCTGATATAGCGGTTGAGGCGGATTACCGTGGGGCATGCGAAAGAGGCTCTGAAAGAGCGTATCATGAAGCCGTCGCACTCCACCTGTTGGGCGCGGCCGGTGATAACCATCACGATGGCGCGCCTTGCTACACAAAAGTGAAGCGGCTCGAAGGAATTGTTTAAAACCAATACCTTAAGTTTAGCAAGCATTTTTTTAAAACCTCACGTGATTCTAATTTGGAGGCGGGTATCTTGTCAAATAAGCTTTCAAAAACCGTACAAAAAGTCCGGCATGATGTTATAATTACTTCTATAAACCGGTTAGATTTGTGAGAGGTCAATACAATGGTAATTGTGTGGAAATGCCTGAACTGCGGCGCGATAATCAATTGCGAGGACGACCAGTGCCATGTTGCGCCCGCGTGCGAGTGCGGGTCCGGCAAAGAGGACATGGAACTACTGGAAGAGGACTAGAAAGCCCTCAAGGCGCAGTTCATCGCAGGCTGACGGGCGGAAGGGTCAGGCCGGGCGGTTCTGCGTCCATCCGGCCGTTTGTTGAATTAAAACGCCAGATTAATATCGGCATCAAGGGCGGTATCCAAATACATGCCTGCTCCGCCTATGGTTATACCGTCTATAAACTGTTCCTTTTTGACTCCCATTACGTCCATCGTCATCTGGCAGCCGATCATCAGCATCTTCTCTTTTACGCAGATATCGAGCAACTTGTCGAGCTTTGCCACGTTCGCGTTACCCATCCAGCTTTTCATCATCATGGTGGCCATCATCGTCATGCCGGGCAAGACGCCGATAATGTTCGGAATCGGCATAGGCGCCGCCGGGTTGGCCAGGGGCGCTACGCCAAGGCTCGCTCCCTTTTTAATGATATCCAGCCCGTAAAAGGTGAAAAAGATAGACGCCTTCATGTCCATCGCAATAGCCGTGGTCGCCAGAATCAAAGGGGGATATGCCATATCCAGCGTGCCTTTGGTAGCTATTATACAGATGCTTTTCTGTTTATCATCACTCATAGTTTCTCTCCTTTACTTTTTTTTAACATAGAAAGTGTAAATATCGCCTTCCTGATTTTGGTCGACGATCTCGTTACCGGTCCTTTTAGCCCAGGACGCCATGTCGTTTACCGACCCCGGGTCGGTGGCCGTCATTTCAACGATGTCTCCGGAATTCAGGTCACCCAGCGCCATTTTTATGTTGAGTATCGGCTCCGGGCAACTTAACCCCTTGCAGTCTAGAACCTTTGTTACATCCAAAATTTCCCCCTTTCCAGAAAGTTAACGTTAATAAATTCTTATAACCTATTTATTCAAACCGGGACCTCTTAATCTGGTATTTCTTCAGTTTGTTGTGAAAGTTTTTGTAATCCAGCGAGGCTTCCTTGGCGGACGCGCTTATATTGCCCTTGTGCTTTTTTAGTAGCTGCGAAAGGTAATGCGTTTCGAAAGCCTCAACGACCTTTTTCTTTGCAAACTGGAAAGTCGCATCCTGCCCGCCGATGTTCACGAACTGCCCGTTGGAGCCGGAAAGCGAAAGGTCAATCGATTCTATTCTGTTATTTTGCGTCAGTACCACGGTTCTTTCTATAACGTTTTCAAGTTCGCGCACGTTGCCGGGCCAGTTGTGTTGCATCAGCGTTGCCATCACCGCCGGTGAAAGGCCTTTTATATCCTTGTTGTTTTTCTTGCTGAATTTATTAATGAAATGGTTTGCAAGCAGGGCGATATCTTCCTCCCGTTCCCTTAAGGGCGGAATTACTATCGGTATGACATTAAGGCGGTAGAAAAGGTCTATCCTGAACGCTCCTTCCTTTATCGCCGCCTCAAGGTCCCTGTTAGTGGTTGCCACAATCCGGGTGTCCACCTGGATTGTCTGGTTGCCGCCCATTCTGTCGAACTCGCCCTCCTGGAGGACGCGTAGCAACTTGGCTTGCATTGCCGGCGAAATTTCTCCGATTTCGTCAAGGTATATCGTTCCGCCGTCGGCGCGTTCAAATTTCCCGATCCTTTGCGCGACGGCTCCCGTAAATGCGCCCCTCTCGTATCCGAAGAGTTCGGCTTCCAGCAACGTTTCAGGAATTGCCGCGCAGTTGATGCGGACGAAGTTCTTGTTGCGCCTCGGGCTGTTCCTGTGAATTGCCCTGGCTACCAGTTCCTTGCCGGTGCCGGTTTCCCCTCGGATCAGAACGGTAGCGTCGCTTTCGGCAACTACCTTTACCTTTTCATAAATTTTGAGCATCTTTTTGCTCTGGCCGATTATGTTGTCCATTTCGAGGCCGGAGTCGATCTGTTTTCGCAGGTCCAGCAGTTCGGTGAGTATTTTGTGGTGTTCGATAGCCTTTTCAACCAAAAGGCCCATCTCATCATAATTTATCGGCTTTACAAGGTAGTTGAATGCGCCCGCCTTCATCGATTCCACCGCCATTTCTATCGTTCCGTGGGCGGTTATCATTATTACAATCGCGTCCCCATCCGCCTTTACAACATGCGAAAGGACCGTCATTCCGTCGATATCCGGCAGGTTGTAGTCCAGGATTATGGCGGCGTATTCATTTTCATCGTTGAGCGTAAGGGCTTCCTGGCCTGTTTGGGCGGTATGGACGTCGTATTTTTTCTCAAGGTTGGCGCTCATTACTTCCAGGATCGCAGGTTCGTCGTCAACTACCAGTATGGGGAATGGGTAAGTTTTTGCGTTCATCTTATCGGCAGACCCATACTTACGCACGTTCCCACGTTTTGGTTTTCTATAAAGACGTAACCGCCGTGGCTTTTCATAATGTCTTTTACAATACCAAGGCCGAGTCCCGTTCCGTTTTCCTTTGTCGTGTAGAAGGAATCAAAAAGCTTTCCGGAATCTTCTGGTAATATTCCCTTGCCGTTGTCAAGAATACTTACTTCCACGAAGTTTTCCCCGGTTCTTTGTCTGATTTGGCCGGTAATCTCTATTTTGCCGCTGTCCTCAATGGCGTCGCAGGCGTTCCTGAGAATGTTTATGAAGACCTGCTGTATTTTTGCTTCGTCGAACCGTATTTTGGGCAGGTTTTCATCGAGGTAAATTTCCATCTCTATATTCTTATCGCGCGCGATGTATTCCACGATGTCGATAGATTTTAAAAGTGCGCCGTTGATAAGTATTTTTTCGCCCAGTACAAGCCGTGGTTTTGCGGCTCCCAGCAGGTTGGAAGCTATGTTGTCGAGCCGGGAAATCTGTTCCTTTATCAGTCCGAGGTATTTTTGAATTTTCGGGTCGTCATCGTATTCGTTGAGGAGGTAATGCGCCGCGCCTTCCATTGCGTTAAGCGGATTTCGGATTTCGTGCGTCGTCTTGGCGGCCACTTCGCCGATGATTGCAAGTCGCTCGGCCTGCATAAGCTCCTTTTCCATTCTTTGCCTGTCGGTTATGTCTTTCATATATTCGATAATGTAGTTAACTTCCCCGTTTTCGTCGCTAATGGGGAAATTCCAGATTTCAAACTGTCGGCGCCTCTCATCCCTTAAACACGTCCGTATGCGGGAAGGGGGGGTCATGTTCTGGAAAACCGCCTGCGCCTGACAGTCCACACATGCGTGGTTGGTGTCGTAGCATAGAGTGTAGCAGTTGGACCCCTCAATCTGCTCCTTTTGCAAATGCAGAAAATTCTGCATGGCGTTGTTGAACATAACGATGTTGTAGTTGCGGTCTATTACAAGAATCGCGTCCGGGATGCCGTTGAAAATCGATTGCAAAATGGGGCTGTCTTTCGGCTTTTTAGACGCCCTTTTCTTTATATGCCTCAATTGAGCCGGAGCGGATGTAACGCTTTGTTTATTCATATTATTATCCAAATATTAGGAGAGCAATCATTATACCAGTATTGGCTTTTACTAACGATCTGAAAAATAACCCATATTCAGGAAAAACCACTTTTATATTATCAAATTGTGGCATAAACACCATAATCTCTATCCTTATACCCATGATAATGCAATCGGTTTAAAAAATAAACCAAAATCAACGCTATAATATTTACCAACATAATGTTTTTATAAACCTCTGCTAACTTAGAGATAAAATAAGAAAATTGGATTTGTGGGAAAACGTCTGGCACGAATTGTGTACAACGGAATCTGAAAAGGTTATATGCCGGGGGAGAGTCTCTTTTTAAGTTAAAGGGAGATACGAAAAATTAATTACCAACAACGTAAGGTATTATAATGGCGTTTTTATATATTACAGAAGGGGCGCAATGGAATTAACAACTGAAATGATGATGGTAATGGCGATGATCGTCGTGGCGGTCTTTCTTTTTATTGTGGAATGGATCCGCGTGGACGTGGTGGCGATACTCATGATGGTTTCGCTTCCGCTTTTGGGTCTTGTTACCCCCACCGAAGCCTTTATCGGCCTTAGCTCGAATGCCGTAGTCTCGATTATCGCCGTCATAATTATCGGGGCGGGGCTCGATAAAACCGGCGCAATAAACAGGCTTGTGGAGCCGGTGTTAAAGGTTGCCGGCAACTCCCAAAGCCGGGTAATTATGTCGATCTCTATGACCGTGGCCATTATTTCCAGCTTCTTGCAGAATATTGGCGCGGCGGCTCTTTTCCTTCCAGCGCTGAAGCGCGTCAGCAACTCAATGAAGATACCGATGTCGCGCATTCTCATGCCCGTTGGATTCAGCGCCATCCTGGGCGGAACCGTTACGATGGTCGGTTCAAGTCCGCTCATCCTTCTAAACGACCTGTTAAAACCTTTCGACCTGGAGCCGTTCGGCCTGTTCGCGGTCGCTCCGATAGGTCTGTCGCTTGTCGTTTCCGGGATAGCCTTTTTCGTAATTTTTGGACGATATGTCTTCCCGCAGGGAGACGGCGGCGAAGGTAGCGGGGAAACAGGCGTCAAGGGCGATATTATCGACGACTATTACGGTTTTCTGGGGACTCCGTTCGAGCTGGAAACGCCGGAAGGGTGGAAACCAAGCGGGGAAGATAATATTACTATCACCATGATCCGCCGGGACTACCTTGTAAATATTGTGGCGATGGTCGGCTCCGACAGGGAGGTGCGCCTTGCCCCCAAAAGGGGAACGGCTCTGGAGGCCGGGCAGACGTTAGGCGTCTTCGGCACGGAAGAAAACGTGGAAAAGTTCGTGGACAAATTCGGACTGACTCTTAAAAGGAAACTCGACGTTTTCAGGTCCCTCCTTTCGCCGATAATGTCGGGCACGGTTGAAGCTGTAATCTCGCCCCACTCGGAGATGGCGGGAAAAACCTTTATGGATTTTGATTTCCGCAAAAGGTACAACGTTATGCCGATGGCCATTTACAGGAGCAAGGACGAGATTTTCAAGACCGACCTCAGCCAGGTTTCACTTAAGGTGGGGGACGCCGTCCTTGTTCACGGTTCGTGGGAGAGGCTGAAGATACTTGAAAAGAACCCCAACTTCATCTTTACAACACCGGTAACGGCGGAAGTGATGCGGCCGGAGAAGGCTTACCTTTCAGTTTTCTGGCTGGCGGTGGCCCTTTCGATGGTCATATTCTTCGATATTCAGCTATCGGTAAGCCTGATGACGGGCGCGCTGGGGATCATAATCACGCGCGTGCTCAGCATAGACGAGGCGTACAAGGCGGTTGACTGGAGAACGGTATTCCTTTTGGCCGGCCTCATTCCGCTTGGAATCGCGACGCAAAAATCGGGCGCCGCCACGTGGATAGCGCAGGCAATATTGGGGTTTATGGGAGACATTTCGCCCCTTGTGCTGTTCACGATGATAGCGATTCTTTCAACCGCATTTACTCTGGTCATTTCAAACGTGGGGGCCACGGTTCTTCTGGTGCCGTTGGTGATAAACATGGCTATGGAGGCGGGGGCGGACCCGCGAATGGCGGCGCTTGTGGTGGGCATAGCCGTTTCCAATTCGTTTATACTGCCCACGCATCAGGTCAACGCACTGTACATGGGGCCTGGCCGCTACAGGAGTATCGATTTCATAAAGGCGGGCTCGGTAACCAGCATACTCTTCATCGTGGTGATGATAACGGTCATGTACCTCTTTTACGGCATAGGGGGATAGTGGAAAAATTTGCCGGATTGCGGACGCAAAGCGTCAAAAAATTATCCTTATTTGCCAATACCCAAAAAAAGGCAGGAGCCTGACCGGAAATTAGCATTGCAATACAGCATTAAATTTCAGTAAGTTACGCGCCAGATTCGTTAATAAACATTAACAAGCCCAAATGGCATCTCCTTTGCAATTTAAAGTAATCAAAGATATTAAGGAGAAACGCAATGAATGGAAAAATAGAAGCTATAGGTACTAATGTCGAAGAGGATCAGGTTTTATCTCTTTTTGAAAACTGGACGGCCGATCTGATAGCGGAAGGAAGGCTGTTCTATCCCGACCAGAATACGTTGAACGATTTCTTGACGAGTAATTTCCCGCAGTATGTAAATGACGCCCCAAAACTCTGGGCCCAGTATAGTTTGTAAACGCCCGCCGACATGGGACGCTGAAAGAGCCGGACGAAGGGCTTAGTCGATCGATATGCCTTTCTCCTTTAAGGCATTCTCGGCCTTTGAAAGTTTACGTCTAAGTTCGATAACCTTCACGGCGGTAAGCAGTCTCACTTTTAAATCTAGCGGGTAAAACGGTTTTGAGATGAAGTCGTCGGCGCCGGTTTCGATGCCTTCGGAAACGCTTTCTTCGGTCGATTTGGCGGTGAGCAAAATGATGTAAAAATCGCCGCCTTTTTCCATCTTCCGCACACTCCTGCAAATGCTGATTCCGCTCATGCCGGGCATCTTCCAGTCGAGCAACAAAATATTGGGAGGGTCTTCGGAATTAATTATATCCCACGCCTTGCTTCCGTCCCTGCATTCGGCTAAATCGTAGTTCCATTTTTGGAGATAGAGCTTGACCCTGTTCAGCTGCGTCACGTCGTCTTCGGCTATAAGTATTTTCAACTATTCGCGCCTGTTGGATTTCCGCCTGTCTACAGTGATTCCGAGTAGTGCTATATCCATTTCTCTCCTTCTTCTTTCTTCACCGCTTCTTTGTTCCCTGCGGTAGATAAAGAAAATCAGCGCGGACGCCACCACTAAAAGTAAGCCGCCGTAGTATATAAATTCCGGATTTTGCAGTTTCAAATCCTCCTTAAAAGTAAAATAGCATAAAAGATTAAAATATGAAATTGCAGCAATCGTTTACTTTTAGTTTCAGGGAGGAATGTGTGAAGAATATTTGTCACTTTGCTTCGGGCAGTATGGTAAATTATAGGCGTCGATGGTGGAAGAATCGTTTAAATATATTTTTTCTTGGAGGGTGCCATGTCTGACAGCGTTTACAAAGTAATCGAAATTATAGGAACGAGCCCAAATTCGTGGGAAGATGCCGCAAAAACGGCCATTGAAAGGGC
>NZ_JAZFTO010000012.1:0-9843 GCF_036446775.1 Candidatus Desulfatibia sp. | reverse complement strand
CTATTTTTTTTATTCTTTTGTTTGTTATTTGTTTTTTCGGTCATTGGAATTTATTTGTTATTTGTATTTTGTTATTTGGGATTTCCCCTTTTGGTCATTGTTATTTGTTTGATATTTGATATTTGATATTTGGAATTTAATTTACTCCATTTGAGATAGGTGCACCCCTATGGGGTAGAAACCAAAGCCTGGTCCTATGGGCCTCCGGCTCCGCTTCCAGCCCGTAGGGCCTACAGGCCGGAGGGTAGAGCCTACGCCTCGGAGAGCCAGGATTCTTTACTTTAAGGGATGTAGCTAAAGCTTCAGACATTCTCTAAGCAGTCTGGGATACATCTTCGCGTTGAACAAAATATTTGTTGTAAAATAGCATTCATGCGTGCAGTAGCATGCCTCAACTTTGATGGCCTCAATAACCTTTTTGGCACGTGCCGATTGCAGTATTTTTTTCACGTCGTAATCAAAATCTCGGACATTTCCGATTTTTTGATGAGACAATTCGCATGGATAGAGATCGCCTGTTTCCGTCAAAACGAGATTCAATCGTCCTGCATAACAGGGTATTAACCTTCGCTTGCGGGACATGGTTTGGTAAATAAGCCGGCGTTGTAAATTATCCTGGACAGCTTTGAAGCGTCCCCCCTTAAAGCGGTAAACACGCGCACGGGGTTTCTTTAGGTTTTTCTCTAAGGTTCGAATTGTTTTACCGTATTGGCTCAAATCTATCTTTTTGTAATGCTCCTCTTTCAACTTGCCGCGAACCATAGAGATCGTATGAGTTCGAACTTTATTTAAGCTGCGAACAAACTCGATGATTCCCTTACTACCATTCATCTTGTATTGATTTTCAGAGCAAAACAGGGTGTTGACGCCGATCTCCAAGTTTGAGTATTTATCGAGCAGACCAGCGAGTGCTTCGTAAGTCTGCATAAGCTTTTCAAAGTTGCCCGGCATCTTTCGCAAAGCATCATGCGCGTCACCCAGTCCATCTAAGGAAAGCTTTACTACCACAACGCTCTTTCGGCAGTGCTTGAGGATATCTTCTGTTTTTTCTTTAATAACTTCAGGCAGCAAACCATTGGTCGGATAGGTAAGGATGGCGGGTTTGTTGTTCTTATAGAATGTGATGCTGGTCTCAACAAGGTCCTTTCTAAGGTAAATTTCACCACCGGAAAAGAGTACCCACAAAAGGTTGCCCATGGAGCGGGAGATCCGTTCAATTTCGTCTATGGTAAGCTCAGGAAAGTCGTGCGCCGTTTCACGTCTATCCCTGAGATAAAAACAAAATGGGCACTTGGCGTTGCACTTTCGGGTCACAAAAAATGTCAGTTGGATGGGCTTCTTTTTCCGGAAAATATAGCCAATATATGCAAAGGGGGAGTTCATGACTCGTACTTCCGTAACACTTTAAAGGCCCACAGGTATTGGATGGCGCCGAGGAGAGCTCCGCCCCCCACTGCCAAGGGATAGACCATCGTATAATAACACACCGCCAAGATTAAAAAGGTCAAACCTTTTGTTTTGAAAAAAGCATCAAAAAGACCTTTGTTGACATAAAGATTAAATAGAAAAAGAAAGGGGATAATTGTCATGACCCATGCCGTCCCTGTAAGCCAATACAATAGAAACAAACACGTGTTAACAATAAATATGCCAACGTTGATCTTAAGCTCTGCCGAGGCTGTCCCGGAATCCGCCCAAAGGTCTTTGTTAAGAATTGAATACAGGGTCCAGTATCGCGATTTTTTCACGGCGTTGTTCAGCGATTTGAGGAAAGAAAAGTTGAAGATGTGCCGTACCAAGATCTCTGGGTTCATATGAGACTTATAACCGGCCCGGCAAAGCCGGTGAATGAATTCCACGTCCTCCACACATGCAGCGACGCCCATAAAAGAGTCTTCTACAAATCCGCCGGATTTTCTGAAAAGATCAGCATCGATGATCATGGCATGGGCGGCGATGTAATCGGGCACTTTCTTTTTTGTTTCGAAATAGTTGATGAATACGGACTGAAAGAGGCTGAAGAAATTCTGGTCATAAGGTAAGCGGGTGTAGGTTCCGCCGATGATATAGCCGTTGTGTTCATTATAGGTTTGGTTGGCCAGGGCCAGGGCATCTTTTTGCAGCAGGCAGTCGTTATCCGTAAAAAAAAGGAGTTCGCCGGAACTTGCTCCGGCACCTTTATTCCTTGCCTTTGACACACCCTCGTGACCTTCCAATCTGAGGAGCTTGCATGGAAATCTCTTAATGATTTCCACAGAAGAATCAGTGGAAAAATCGTCAACTACAACGGCCTCAAAACGATTGTAATCAGAGGAAAAGACGGCTTCAAGACATTTAGCTATCGTGTCTGCGCCGTTATGGTTTGGTATCACTACGGAGATAAACCTTTCCTTGTTCACGTGGTGCTCTGTCTCCGTACTTTGAAAAGGTCCTTTTTTACCCATATCCAAAACAGGCTCTTTATACTTCTGAGGGCTAGCTTCAAGTCATTCAGATTTTTGAGTTCAAACAGTTTTTTTAGTAGAAAGCAAGGCCTCGAATAGAATTTTTTGAAGGCTATCCGGCGCAGTTTGATAACCTCTTCGCGCGTCATGGTGTAGGGGACAAAGGCTGCACCCTGATAGGTAAAGTCGGTTAGTTCGTCAGAGATGGTCCCGTACTTTTCGTAATTATCGTAAAGGTATGTCCCCGGAAATGGTGTAATGGCATGAAAGCTCGCCATATCCGGATTAAGCTCACAGGCGAAATCAATCGTTTTCAGCCCTTCTTCAAAGGTCTCCCCCGGGATCCCAAACATGTAGGAAGTCTGCACTTTGATTCCAACATCTTTTGCGATTCTTACGGCTTTTCGTATCTGTTCAAGGGTTGTCCCTTTTCTGATTGCATTAAGGTTCTTCTGAACCCCACTTTCTGCTCCAAAAAGGATCGCCCAGCAGCCCGCATCCTTGAAGGCTTTCAACAAGGCTTCATCAACCTGATCGACGCAGGCTGATGCAAACCAGGTAAAATCAAGGCGCCTTTCCTGCATTTTTATGGCCAACTGCATGGCTCGATCATAATCTTCCGCAAAGGTATCATCTATAAATTTTATTTCTCTAAAGCCTTGTTTAAGACAGAGTTCTATTTCATCCAGAACATTTTTTATGCTGCGATAGCGAATTCCGCTCTGCCTTTCTTGGTCCATCTGAAAGCAAAAGATACACTTCCGATTACAACCCCTCGATGTCATTATAACAGCAACAGGTTTTCTTTTGTACATAGCCGGTGGAGGAATATATCGATTCACCTCACCTAAAAGCTCTCTGTTCGGGAAAACAAGAGCATCTAGATTCGTAATTAAAGGCCTCGGCGGATTTTTAATTATCCTATTATTCTCTCTGTAGATGACACCCTGTACATCCTTTAGGCTTTTACCCATCTTAAGCCGGTCCAGCATCTCAACCACCGTCAACTCACCCTCACCTGTAACCACTGCATCAACGCTTTCGCCGCCACTACTCAAACAATACTCCTGCACAGCGATGGGATAGGGGCCACCGATACATGTAAATATATTCTTGTCAATCCTTTTGATATTGATGGCAGTCTCTTGGGCCTTCTGCCAGCCAAAGGCGGTCGAATAGATGCCAACAAAGCCCGGTTCAAATTTCTTGATTTCATTCAAAATGGCTTCATGGGCCATAAAGGCACCATTAAAAAACCGCACATCATGTCCGGCCTTTAAAAGGTTCGAAGCTACATATAGTGTTCCCAGGGGCTGCCAATAATTGATCTGCGAACCGGCAGTTTTAGAAGGGAAAATATCTCCGGGCACCCATGAAGGTATAACCAAAGCACATCTCATGCGCTAACACCTGCAAAGACCCGCGCCTTGGTACCATCTGCACAAAAATCAGAGTTTCTTTTTATTATCTTTTCGGCTGCTTCTATACCGGACGCTATGGCCTGGTCCATATTGTGATATTTAAACATTCCTCCTCTACCGGTAATGTGCAAATTTTTAAATTTGCTCAAATAGACACATATTTTATCATAATGCTCTCTGTATCCCACTTCAAACAGCGGATATGCTTTGGGTACCCTTATTACAACATGGTCTATAACTTCCTCCCTTTTAATGAATTTTAACTTCTCCAAATTCCGAATCGTGTTATCTGCCAGTTCCTCGTCGCCGGCGCACCAGGTTTCGTCGCCACTGAAGCAAAAATATTCCATAACAAGGAGTGTCTTACCTTTCGGGGCCATCTTAGGACTCCAGTTGGTGGGCTCATGAACCCTGCCAAAAGGTATCTCTTGCTCAGGGATATAGATCCAATTTTGGTTAGTGACCTTTTCACGGTTCAACATAATCGCTACGATCACCATATCTCTGAATTTTAATTTGGCAGCGGCCCTGAGAATATCATCCGGTGGCTTAGGATCGAGCATCTGTACCAAGTCGTTTATCGGAATGCTGGATATTACTTCCGATCCTTCAAAAGGGATGGAATGATAGCCATTACGAGCCACGGCGGCTTCTATCTGTAAGTTGTCGTGGCAAAGCCGCTCAATCCTAACGTTGAGTAGAACACTATTTCTTTCGTTTATTTCGCTTTTAAGCCTTTCCGAAATTCTTCCAATCCCCTTGGAAGGATAGATGAATTTATCGGCCAGGGTGGCAATCTTGTTCCCATTAAACCGAGAGAAGGCATTTCTAATGGCAGTACCTAAGGAAAGACCTTTAATGCGCTGTGCCGCCCATTCCATGCTTATCCGGTGGCATTCTATTCCCCACACCTTCTCACTGTACTCCTTGAAATAGATATTGAACATGGTGCGGCCGAAACGGTTCACCAGCCAATCCTCAACGGAGACCATATCAGGCATCTTGTATCGGCTTTTGATGCGCTCAAAAGCGTAGTCGAAGAGGACTTTTAACGTCATAGGAATGCCGATCCCAAAAATAGCATTTAACGGCTTAAGAGGATAATCAAAGTATTTGTTTCGGAGGAGGATTTTACTTTTACGGGGCACTATTAGTAATTCTCCCTCCATCAGGTCTATCAAAAAATTCTCGATCTTTTTGTTCTTTGTGAAAAACCTGTGACCTCCTAAATCAAACCGGAATTCGCTATGAACAACTGTTCTTGCAAGCCCTCCAACCGTGGCATCTTTTTCGAAAACTTTAACGCCGAGCCCTGCTTTGCTTAAGCTATAGCCGGCGGCAAGCCCTGCAAGCCCGCCGCCTAATATTAGAATTTCGTTTATTGGCCTGGTCAAGTTTTTCCTTCCCGGTTTTTTAACTATGAAATCCAGCTATGGTTTTTAAAATCAGGTAGAAATTTAGAGAATTAAGATATTGTAATATCAATGAGTTAAAAAACAACGTAACCGTCACTCTTTTCTATCATCGCTACATGATTTTCCTGCGTGGCAAAGTCCTTAGGGCCAAGTCCGGGTACCTCTCCCTCCAGGCCCAGGGCCCGGAAGCTCACGTCACACAGCGACATTTTTGCCTTGCCGGCAAGTTGAGTAAATTCTGGAGACTGGGTGAGGAGAACCCCTTTGCCGGTGAAAAAGATAAGAACATCTTTGCCTTTTTCGTGGGCGGCATTGGTCAATTTGTTTACATAATCGAGATGCTTATCCGAACTTACTAGAATGCCTAATATTTCAGCCATAGATTTTACTCCGATTTATTTTATTTCCGGTCCCCAAAAATCGGACCGCTATTGCTGGTAAGCACTGCTGCACCGGTGCCGCAGGCTTAACCTCTGAGCCTGTGAACGGTTACAAGAACAGCGGGAAGTGTTATGCGGAATGATTTACCACCAGCAGATTACTTTGTCGTGTGAAAAAATATCATCCACCAGCCCGGACCAGTCAATGTCATCCTTGTATAGGGCCGTTACGTTAACTACCTCTTCCACGGAAATGGCTTCCATACATGTCTCCACAGTATCGTCAGGCTCTGTCCGCAGAACATGAAGTACTCTCATAATTTTTGCCCTCTAAAAGGGGATGATGATGTCAACCTCCCTGAGCCTGGCTGCCATCTCCCCGATGGTTGTATGTTTAAATCCGTATTTTTCCACGTTGGCCTGGTTGTTGGAAAAACAGTCGCCTTCCATTTCTTCAAAAAGCTCTAAGTTTTCACGATAGGTCTCGTCCATATTGGCGATTTCGTGATGGAGGACGTACATCTGCACCTGCGCATTGGAAAGCAGCAATCCCAGGCTGGAACGTAACCCTTCATACTGCTGATCCACATCATTGATGAGCAATGCCATCTTCCGCATCTTTTCTTCCACCTCCTTTTAATGAATTGCAGCAGCGTTAACCCCGCCCAGCTTTTAGCGGGATTGCGGGGTTAACGCGCGAATTAAAAAATAGACGGAATTTCTTAGAATTTTGAAATCATTAGGGCGTCATTTTTATAAGTCAGGCTGATATATCAGTTTGGGGTCCATCTTATAGGTCCACGGTAAATTCTCAATACGCCAGCCACCCATCATACGCTTCCCGGCAAAGGGACTTATTTTATCTTTTACTTTATCGCCTTCAAAGCCACCTAAGATATTAAACACCTTATCTTCTTTAAACCCGGCATCAACTGCGGCGGTACTTGCGGCGATAGTCCTTTTTGCACTTCGGCACAACAACAACAAGGTGTCGGTCGCGGGATTAAAACGGGCCAAAAGGTCTTTGCCGAAGTTTTTATTCAAAACCTTGCCGTAGCCCCTGCTACCCGCCTTGGTTGTATAAAATTTCCAGGGGATAAGGTAGGCTCCGACAGGATGGCCAATATCCTGATATTCGTAGCGAGTTCTTACATCCACCAAAAAAGTGTGTTCCGGGTCATTCTTCAGCATCTTGTATGCCTCGATGGGAGTCACATCTCCGCCCTTGTGTTTTCCTTTTATCGGGTATACTTCTTGTGCGGCAGCAAGGGCACTAAAAGCAAATACTATAATCAATGTTAAAATCAATGTTTTTTGTTTCATTATTTCCTCCTTAAATATTTGATAAAATTAAATAAATGTGCGCTGACATATTGATCAGAGAAAATTCTTAATAACCACCTCCTTTCGACCGAACAGTTTTTTTGATAGATATTTAAATTTGAATTCCCCGCTGCTTGCAGCGCGGGATGAATTCAAATGGGGATAGGAATTTTAGCCCGCCTGAGGCGGATAAACCTTTCGCCAAACAGAGCGGCGTAGCCGCGTTTCATAAAATCGTAACACGATTTTATTCTCCATAGAAACCTGATCTTTCTCCGTAGCTCTCTGCATCTGCTATGCTCTCAACAGTTTCTGTTCCATAGCCACCCGTATCTGCTCCGTATCCGCCGGTCTCTCCACCGTAGCCACCGGCTTCAGTTCCTCCTGATAAACCTTGCCCAATTTTTTGAAAACCGGTGTAAGACGAAACACTATAACCGATCAAAAACCCTGTAAATAACGCTACAACAACAATCACCACCCAGAGACTGCTTTTCATTTTTATCGAAACCTCCTTGCTATAGACAGATATAGGCGTTATGTCTTTTTGATGGTAAAATTAAAGACTCCGTTGTCATGGTTTTTTTCTAAAATCTCATCCCCGTTTCTATCACACATGGCACTGATAGATTCGCCGGATGATGGATTGTCGAATATTATTTCAAGAATATCGTTTTCCTTCATCTTTTGGAGAGCCTTTTTTGTGTATAGCTGTGGATGAGGGCAGACATAGCCGGTTACATCCAACAGGTAAGAGTTTTCTCCTTTTTTTTCAAACGTTACTGCCATAAGCAAACACCTCCTTTATTCAGATTTATTAAAAGCCAAAAGCTTCCATCTCCTTGGCCATCTTTCTCTCGGTCCACCAGGCAAAGAATTTAACGCCGATAAAAGCACCGCCGATCATGCCTATTCCAAACAACCACCCCGAAGGATCACCATTGGCAACCCTTACAAAGAAGGCCCCCACATTGCATCCAAGGCCAAGCCTTGAACCAATGCCCATTAAAAAGCCGCCCGTCGTTGCCCAAACAGAAAGCTCCCAGGTAGGTTTTTTGAATTTGAACTCATTGCTCAGAAGTGCCATCACGGCCGCACCGCCGATAAGGGCCAGTGACATCCAGTCCGCCGGGTTAACCAGCGGATTGGGGATGCCATTGGTGAGCCCGAAATATATATTATCCATATTGTTCGCGCCCAGCTTATTGAATACCCAGCCTACCCATTGGGCTTCCTGGGTCGTAACATACCAGTAGCCCGGATCAAATACAGTTCCTCTGATGGATACACCAAAGCCGTGTCCCAAGGATAGCAGGATCTCGCCCGCATTCCTGATACCGAATTTAAGACGCAACCCCTGCAAGACAAACATTTGCAGGCCACAAGCAATACCAAGGATTAAACCTGCGATAGCCGTCCTCTTTGAGGCTATAATCATAGTCCAGTATCCAATAAGCTCGGTTCTAAAACCCCGGCCGCCTTTTTCCTTTATCCAATTCTTTAAAAAACCACTTCTGGCCCAGAAGATATATACAACAAAAAGTAATGCCATTGCCGGTATTACAACTCCCACCAAAAAGTTACCAATAAAGGCCCCGGCGACAGAGGCGTTTTTTAGCCCCAGCACCTTTGCAAAGGTTGTAACCGGCTGGTTCCATACATAGCCTGCGAGATATTGGTCCAACCAGCCCTTATCGGCGGTGATGACCGCAGGCAGCCCTTTAGCTAAGGCTGATTCCGTCCAGGATTGAGGGACAAGTTTATCGGCCCAGCCGCCAATATCCGCAAATATCGCCTGGGTAATACTTATTGATAAAACAACTATGGCGGCAGCGCCGTTACCTTCTCCGGTCTTATAGAGGGAGCCTGAGGCACAACCACCCGCAAAAACCATCCCGACCCCGAAGATGAGTCCGGCAATAACAGAATGAATACTGGATGGAGCCGGATGAAAGGTGCTCATGCCGGTGGCAGTAACAAAGGAAGCGGTCAGACTGAAAAGTACCGTGGCGATCATGATTCCTACCACCATTCTTGGAACCCCGACAGCAAAGAGGTCTCTGAAGGCCGAAGCAAAGCAGAATCTTCCGTACTGAAGACACATGCCGTAAATAAAACCGAACCAAAGATAGGCTACGAGATAAATATATAACTCACTAAGGGAATAAGTCCCAACGCTTACTAAAATGAAGAAGCCCACTATTACAAAGGCCCATGTTCGATTTCTTCGCTCTCTATTATTCAATTAAAATGCCCCTTTTTTCGTAATAGTTCACCGCAGAGTCGCAGAGGACGCAAAGACAATGAATATTTTTCTTTCTCTGACCCCGGAGGAATAGGCTCCGCATTCCACAGGGCAGGGAGGGCGAAAAAAACTATTGTTTAAAGCTCATAGAGCACTAATCGGCATGGGATGGATCTTTTTGCTTTCCGGCGTCTCTGTTCCGCTGTAGTTTGCGGGGTCAGCGGAAAGCAAAAAAAGATAACCCTTTGCGCTCTCTGCGACTCTGCGGCAAACTGTTACACAAAGAGTTAATTTTAGTGATTGTAGAGGTAGCCGAATATGTACGAGACCTTTAAAGAGCCTTCCGTTCTGTTGGTCCTTATCCTGACGGCCATTAGCGTCTGCTTGATTATTGTTAAGACCGTCCATGCTCAATCCGGCCATATCCAAACCATAGTGACGCCCCCTCCAAGTCTTGAACCGTTGAATTCCCCGGAAGTATTTGATCCTGACAATCTTTATGAAAAGATAAACGGCCAGGCAGGGCTTTATCTATCAGCAGGTTTTGTGCGCTTAAAAAGCCAGTGGTTTGCGGAAACAAAAGACACAGATTCAATGTTTGAGGTTTATATTTAT
>NZ_JAZFTO010000011.1:0-5685 GCF_036446775.1 Candidatus Desulfatibia sp. | reverse complement strand
CATTTAGGGGGATCAACTCGATACCGCTTTTGGCAAACTTGCGCTTTAAGGCCGCACATACCATGCCGCCGTCCCATGGTCCCCAGTTAATGGAGACGACCTTGCAGTCCGGACGCGATAGCGACTCCTGTTGCGCGATCTTATTGAGTATTTCATTGGCCATGGCATAGTCGACCTGGCCGTTGTTTCCCATGCGGGCGGCCACAGAAGAAAAAAGTACAAGATACCTGAGAGCATCCTGTTTGGTTGCTTCCAGCAATACATTGAGGCCCTGGACTTTGGGATCGAAGACATTTTCAAACTGCTCCATGGTCTTATCTATAATCAAACGATCTTGCAGGGCACCGGCGCCGTGAATAATACCTTTTATGGGGCCGTGAGTTGAGCGAACTTCATCAAGAATCGCGCTGACAACATCAAAATTGCGGACGTCAGCCGAATAGTAAAACACAGCTGCGCCGTCTTTTTTGATTTGTTCCAGATTTCTTGTAATTTCGCGATTTGCCATATGCTTTTTGAATGCTTTTTCAATCTGCATGGGCGTTGCCGTGGTGCCGCTGTATTCGTTTTCAAGGATCGCTTTTTTGACCTGGGCCTCTTCTTCCAGCGCAAGCAGCCACTCGGGTTCGGGGGAGGGCCGGGGAGATCGTCCCAGCAGAACGAGAGTGGGTTTTACATGCTTTGCCAACGCAGCTGCCGCTGAAGCGGTTACACCGCGGGCCCCTCCCGTAACCACCACAACGTCGCCCGCATTGAGCTCTATGTCACCCTGGGGGTATGGTGCCGCTTCAAGCTTTAAAATATTGCGGGAGTCGGAATCCAGGCCGATTTCGACGGGCTCGGAAAGGTCGGCATGAATCAGTTCTGATACAACGACTTGGGCCATTTCTTTATTTGCTTCCCATTGCGGAGCGATGTCAAAGGCGCGGCAGCAGACACCGTCCCATTCAATCGAGGCGGTTTTGGCAAGACCGGCGAGTCCGCCCTGCAAAGGATCGGCAAAGCCCTGGCCTTTAAAGCCGAAGGCGCCGTCCAGACGCGTTATAGTCGCTAAAAAAGCGCCGGCTTTTGCTGCGGAATCGATAAGGTCCGGCGCCAGATAATTGGTCAGCAAAAAAGCGTCTTTGAGGAATTTAGTGCCTTGTTGATCTATCCGGCTCGCATGATTCAAAACATTGTCGGCCACAATGACCAGGCCGGCAGCTTTGCTGACAGCGTTGTTGTTGTTTAGTATTTCCGGCAGGCTGTCAACGGGGATAAGGGCGGTATCGATATTATTGGATGCAAATTCATCAGCCACGGCTTTGGCAAGACCGGTTTTGTCATCGGTGACAAAAACCTTGCGGCCGGCGGGCAGCGCCAATCGATCACCGGGATTAAACGGTTTCTCGACAATGGAAACAACCTTTCTTTCGATTCCGGCTGCCGAATCTTGAGGTGAAACGTCCACCAAAGCATCGTTGGTACTGACGGCCGGTGCTGTTGATTCAACCATATCCGGCTTTGATAATGCGTGGGAAGCGGTTGCAGTTTCATTTTGAGCAGCATCGGTTTTATCAGCATCAACATCCGCGAGGTATGCGATGATCTGGCCCAGGGTTTTCAGGCTTCCCATGATTTCGGGGGAAACAGGCGGCAGGCCGGGCACTTTTTCTTCCAGGGTGGAAAGTATCTCAACCCGTTTGATGGAGTCGATGCCCAGATCGGCCTCAATATCCATGTTCAGGTCGAGCATCTCTGCGGGATAACCGGTCAATTGGCTGACCACCTCCAGCATGCTGTTCTCCAGAGCCTGATGTTCTACATCAAGTGACGGTTCATCTGCAATTTTGGCATGCGCAAGAGTGTCGTTGTCGATATCTTCCGTAAGGTAATCGATAATCTGACCCAGGGTTTTCAGGCTTCCCATGATTTCAGGGGAAACAGGGGGCAGGCCGGGCATCTTTTCTTCCAGGGTGGAAAGTATCTCAACCCGTTTGATGGAGTCGATGCCCAGATCGGCCTCAATATCCATGTTCAGATCTAACATCTCTGCGGGATAACCGGTCAATTGGCTGACCACCTCCAGCATGCTGTTCTCCAGAGCCTGATGTTCTATATCAAGTGACGGTTCATCTGCAATTTTGGCATGCGAAAAAGTGTTGTTTTCGATATCTTCCGTAAGGTAGTCGATGATTTGCCCCAGAGTTTTCAGGCTTCCCATAATTTCAGGGGAAACAGGGGGCAGGCCGGGCATCTTTTCTTCCAGCGTGGAAAGTATCTCAACCCGTTTGATAGAGTCGATGCCCAGATCGGCCTCAATATCCATGTTCAGATCTAACATCTCTACCGGATAACCGGTCAATTGGCTGACCACTTCCAGCATGCTGTTTCCCAATTCTTTTTGAGAACTGCCGGGCGGCAGGGGCGTTTTTATGTCGGTTGTCAAGTCAGGTTCCCGGATCAAAGCCGAGGCTGCTTCGGATTCCGCTGAAGCCGGTTGCAGCGCCTGGTCGTAAGGCGTTTTGTGGGTAACTTGAGTGTCCGCAATTTGTTCTTCGGGTTCAAATCGTTTAAGGCTGCGGTCGGATTTGAAATTGGAAGGGCCAACTTTTGTTTTTAGTCCAAGTGAAGCTTCCGCCAGACGCTGGGTATTTTCCATCATATTCTGCAGAGTGCGGCCGGCCTCGCTCTGGGTCTGTAAAAATATCTGATGAGTTTCGGCTGTCTGCGCTTGGAGCGCCTGCATCGATTGCAGGCCTTCTTGAACAACCTTTAAAGCATCCAGAATGAACTTTTCTTGTTGCTGCGTGTTCTTCATGGTGTTTGTATTTCCACTATCGGAACGCTTTTGGTCGGCTGACGCTGCGGGTCGGTTGGATGGCGGTTCCGGAGGTGTTGACGGGCGATAATTTGCACCTGCAATGGGAATGCTCATAAGCTGTTTTCGCGTTTGCGTGCGAGTCTCCTGCCATCTGCTTAAATCAACCCGATGGCCCAGGGAGGCAATCCGGCTAAGTGTTGCGGCAAGATCGGCCAGTCCGGAGCGTCTGCCCGCGGAATCATCCAGAGCCAGGGCTTCAAAGTCGCGATCTTTTAAAATCGCTTTTACAAGTCCGGTCAAAACCGATTTGGGGCCGACCTCAATATAGGTGCTAACGCCGGATTCATATAAATTTTCGATCTCACTTACAAAATCGACAGGGCACAGTAGATGTTCACCCAGCAGTTTTTTAGCTTCTTCAGGATCATTCGAATAGGGGGTGCCGGTTGTGTTGGAAAAAACCGGTACGTCTGAAGGCTTGATGTCGATTGCTTTTAAGGCCAGTTGGAAAGGTTTCTGGGCATCTTTTACCAGAGGGCTGTGAAAAGCAGCCGATACCGGTAAAAGGATTGATTTGAATCCTTGCTGCTTGCAAATTTTTTCAGCCCGGGAAATCTCTTGGATTGATCCTGACAAAACCCCTTGCCGGGGACTGTTTCTGTTGGCCAGAACGACATCTAAATCTGACTTATTGATCATAGCAGCCAGTTCGTTCAGGGGGGCTTTGACCGCCAGCATGGCGCCCTTAGTTTGACCGGCGGTTGCCATCAAGCGGCCCCGGGTAACGGCAAGGTGCAAAAACGTATCCAGATCGATCCAGCCGGCGGCACACAGAGCCGAGAATTCACCAAAGCTGTGCCCGCAGGTTGCGTCCGGTTGAAGGCCGAATCCTTGCAGAATCTGCTGCATGGCAATGCTCACGGCACCGATAGCGGGTTGAGCGATATCCGTTACTCTCAACCTTTCCTGCTGTTTTTTGTTTTCCCGGGCAGTCAGGGCAGGGGGCGGGTAAATAAAATCAGTGATACAAGCTGAGCTTTCGATTTTTTGGTTTACATTTTCCAGAATTTTGAAAGCCTCCGGAAAAGTGCAGACAAGATCACGGCCCATACCGACATACTGGCTGCCCTGGCCCGGAAAAATAAAAGCAATCTTGCCGGACTTAGCTGAGCATCCATAGTATATGTTCTTTGCATGCCACGAACTTGTTGTGCCGTTTGACTCCAGGGCATGTGAGACACGGTCAAACAGACGCGCAAGATCCATGGAGCGTTCCAGGACTATCAGGAGACGGCAGGGGTCTGTCGGGGAAAAAGCGCTCCTTGTTTGAGAGGCTTTGATAGAAACTTCTTGAAAGGAGGCATTGCTTGCGATGGCAGCTTTCAAGCTGTTAAAATGTTCGACAAGCTCCTGTGGATCGGGAGCCGACAGCGCCGCGATTTCAACGGCTCCGTCCCAGGAAACAACTTGTTTGTCTTGGTGGTATTCTTCGAGCACCAGATGGAAATTGCTGCCGCCGAAGCCGAAAGCACTGAGACCTGATCTGCGCGGGTGATCCTTGTGCGAGAACCAGGGCCTGGTCTCCGTGTTCAGGTACAGGGGGCTTTCATGGATCTTTAAATTGGGATCGGGCTGGTCGACTTTCAAGGTCGGCGGCAGGACTTTGTGATGCAGGGCCAGTGCGATCTTCATCAGACCGGCCGCGCCGGCTGCGGCCTTGGTGTGGCCGATCATCGATTTTACCGAGCCCAGGGCACAACGGTTTTCATTTTTGTTCGCGTTTTCCAAAAGCCGGTTTAAGGCCTGAAACTCAACTGCGTCTCCAACTCTTGTGCCGGTGCCGTGGGCTTCAAAAAGCCCGACGGTAGCAGGGTCTATGCCGGCTTCCTTGTACGCCGTTTGCAGTGCTTTAAGCTGTCCTTCAGCCCTGGGTGCATAAATGCTCTGTGATTTTCCATCGCTGGAAGATCCCATGCCTTTGATAACCGCATAAATTTTGTTGCCGTCGCGTCGGGCATCTTCCAGCCGTTTGAGAACAAATAATCCCACCCCTTCGCCCAGCACCGTGCCGTCGGCGTCTTTTGAAAACGGTCTGATATCTCCTGTGGGTGACAGCACACCGGTCTTGGAAAAACACATATGCATGAAGATATCGTTCAGCATATCGACACCACCGGTGATAACCATGTCGCTGTGTCCGGATAACAGCTCTAAAACCGCAAGATGGACGGCGCTCAAAGAGCTTGCACAGGCAGCGTCAACGGCACAGTTGGTACCCCCGAAATCAAGCCGATTACAAATCCTGCCGGCGATAACGTTTCCCAAAAGCCCCGGAAACGAGTTTTCCTGCCATGACACGTAGGAATCGGATATTTTATTGATTATTTCTGCGGTCTTTTCAGAATTAATTCCCGAACTTTCCAGGGCTTTGCGCCAGATGGGGTGTCCGAGCCGAGCGCCCAGAGGGATGACAAGTTCCTGGGTGCCGGTTACACCTAAAATTACACTGGTTCTATCGCGATCAAATGCTTCGCTTTCTCCATAACCGGCATCTTCAAGGGCTTTTTGGGCGACGACCAGACCAAAGAGTTGGGCGGTATCAGTGGCTTCAAGTAAATTAGGTGGAATTCCGAATTCAGTGGGATCGAATGAAACCGGTGAGATAAAACCGCCGCGCTTGCAGTAAACGTGATCCGGTTTTTGGGGATCATTATCATAATAATCATGCGGCGACCAGTGGCTGGGCGGTACCTCGGTTATGGCATCCTCACCGTGAAAGAGCAGGCGCCAGTAACCTTGCAGATCGGAAGATTTTGGGAAAATGCATCCCATGCCAACGATGGCAACCGACTCTTTTGGTCCATTTTTATTATTTGTTGACT
>NZ_JAZFTO010000010.1:0-2252 GCF_036446775.1 Candidatus Desulfatibia sp. | reverse complement strand
TACTCGAAGGCTTTTCAGCCAGAACAGACTGAAGAATACGAATTTATCTGTTCATAATCAGTTTTGGGACGGACCGCATCCAGCGCCTCCGTCTCAAATCAAGTTTTTCAGTAACTCGACAGTGGTAAGTTTTACATCAGGCAACCTTCTTGTGAAGGCCTCTTTTCTTGTGTTCTATTTGCTTTTCTCGAATTAACTGTGTTATCCAGTCTTTTCCGAGACCGTATAAATTGTTTTTGATGGTTTTGGCCATCGCCGTCTGCGTGACGAATTCAGAAGGCGTATTGGATGTAACAGTCCGCAGCCAGCATTGAGCTTTGGCCTTGACCTGCTCGGGATAACTCTTTGCCAGCAGTTGCAGTATTCCCATTACGAGCAGTTGAATATTAACAAACTTCTCGATGGCAGCTATAGTGTTTTGCGTTTTTGCAGGAGCCGAGGAGTTCTGGCATTGGAGAGTTTTTTTGCGAGGCCGGCGTGACGCCGGGCTGAGGTATTGCGACCAGAAATGGTAAGCCATACCACCCATGGTATTCTTGAGAGTGTCGAATAATGTCTCGATGGTAACTCTGTGGCAGTAAAGTTGCAGCGCCGCGATAGGATCAAGAGTGAGATCGGATGTCATCAGGATAATCCGGCCATGAGATGTTTCGACCAGAATGAAACGCAATGTTCCTTTGATCGGCTTCCATATCAAATTAAGCGTAAGGTAGCGGATGGTTTCACTGTTGCGGTAGACGAGAGCTTCGGCAGTCTGAAACATATCGGCTCGGGATTCAAACAGTTCCATCAGACGCAGTTTTTCGCCGTACTTTCTCGACGGTCCTCTCTGGTGCTCTTTTCTGGGTGGAGGGGAAAGATATGCTACAACATTTTTCTTCGCTCGGGTCAGAATATGGATGATGTCCCCTGCGGCGTTTACTTTTTCAGCGGCAGTTGTGAAGACTGGCCCTACGGCAAAATAAGCATCGAGAACCAGATAAGCTGAGCTTCCCATCGCCATTGCAACTTGCTGAGCCATCTTCACAATACAGGTTGTTTTCGGCAGACGCTCTCTGCCTAAATCGGCAAATGCGTCCAATCCTTCCTGGATACTGGCCAAAAGCGGCGTCGAGAAGTATTTTTCGCCGGCCCGCACCAGTATCCCGATACAGCCCCAATGATGTCCCCGAAAAAACGATGGTTTGCTTGCTGTCTCTGAATCCTGATGCAGTGTGGCTACTGCGGGCATCTTGCGGCCATCCTTGGGTGTTTTGGTGTGGTCTCCGGTCAGCACAAGATGGCCTTGCAGACGATATGCGACATTTCGCTGCAAGAGCCAGCTCCACCACAAAGCCATAAGTCCTTCGATATTCCAGGCAGTGGAATGAAAAAAGTGCAGCAAGCAATTGTAGCTCTCGGATGGAAGAGATAACGCCCGAATAATCGAGCTGACGCCGAGCGTATCATTGCGTACCAAGAATCCCACAAAAACAATCACAAACCATACATGGGTAGCCTGTCTTGAAAAAGCTGGCCTCATGAACATCAGAAATCGCGTCAGTTCCTTTGACATTTTTTCTCCTTGACAATATTTTCGTGCTGGACTATGCTATATAGCATAGTCTAAATAAGCAAAAACTCAAGCACAAAAGGGATCGTTATGGAAAAAAGAGAACTTGCAAAAATGAAACGACGAGAAAAAACTCTTCAGAAGAGAATGGCTCAGTTAGGCCCTGTCATGCGAGGTAGTGTTGTCGTCATAGGAACCAGAAACAAACAAAGCTATTTCTCGCTCAATACGAACAAAAAGACCAAGTTGATTTATCTGGGAAAAAGGAGGCAGGCAAGAGCAAAGGAATACTCAGACAATTACAGAAAACTTCGTGCTATCGTTGAGGAAATGACGATGATCAACATGACATTGCTGAAAGAAAACGCCTGGCCTTAACAGCAGAAAGGCTGTGAAAACTTATGACTGTCGAGTAAGATTAATAAACGAATAATCCGGTTTTTTTGTCAAATCACCTGCTGCGGATTTTGCAATTGGTCTTTAATGTAGTGTAGAAACTCGGCGGCATAGGTCTCATCGACCACTCTGCGATCAGCGGCAACAGACAAGCTGAGCATTTTTCGCGCCGTTATTTCGCCCTCTCTGCAGACAACCGTGGCCACGACATTACCGACGGACAATATCGTACTGGTAGGCGGCGGGACAATTCCCAAAAAAGAATCAATGCCATACGCGCCGAGATTACTAAGCGCGATCGTCT
>NZ_JAZFTO010000009.1:0-22423 GCF_036446775.1 Candidatus Desulfatibia sp. | reverse complement strand
AAGGAAGAAAAGCGTCTTTGGGAGGACTTAAGGCATGGGTTGTTTTTAGGATCAAAAAGCTTTGTTGAAAGGATTCGCAAAGAGCATTTGCCGTCAGAAACGGAATCAGCCGTACCCCAGCAGACTCAAACGGCAAAGCCTTCGGATCCGGTTAGTATGTTGCGTACGGCCGAACGAATGCTCAAGTGCGATGTGCAGCGTTTTGTTGAAGCCGGCCGGGTGTCGGGACCCGAGAAAGATAAACGTGATTTAATGATTTATTTGCTTTGGAAAACGGGTGGTTGTAACAATGATCAAATTGGCCGCTTATTTGGTGTAAGCTATTCAGCGGTAAGCCATGCTGTAAGGTCGTTAAAATCCAAACTGAAGGATAACCACGAGCTGTTAACTACATTCAATAAGCTTAATTCACAATTCAAGCTTTGACCCCTTTTCCCTTTAGACGGAGCAGCAAGAGTTGATGAAACAGAGGTTACTTGTCCGGTTTTGGTCGTTTCCGGAGCCGAAGATCGGATCACTCCTGCTTCTGTGGTTCAAAAGGTTGCAAACAAATATAAGACGGTTTCAACATATAAAGAATTTGCAAATCATGCCCATTGGGTCATGGGTGAGCCAGGCTGGGAAAAAATAGCGGAATTTATATCTAACTGGATGCAATCAAGTAAAGATGAACACACCTCATGAGGAAATTAACAATGGAATGGAGTAAACGTAAAGTAATTTTTGGAATTTTACGTGAAGGCTTCAGACTTTTGAAAGACTAAGGCATGCTGCTCACGCCTGGCGTTCGACGATAATTATCCTATAATTGAAATCAGCCTGCTCCTAAAATTCAACAATACAATACGGAATATTCAATTTAGGCTGATTGAAGGTTCCTGCCTTGAGCCTACTAAAAATCAAACCCCAAAATTTGCGTGATTGGGGGTTTCCGAATCTGCTATTGACCCCAATAAATCCCCTGGTGTACATCCAGGCAAGAAATCGTCTGTTTTTGCAAGCCTTGTCTGATTCAAGGTATTGTGTTTCAGAATAATGATTCAATAACTAAATCTCATTTTTACTAATATAGACTTTTAAATATATAGAAAAATGTGGGTTTTCAATCAATTGGTAGAAACCTTCTTTTGGGTACGAGAATTTATGGCAATGTCGAAGTATCTTCTAATGAAAATTGAAGATTTCGTGAGATTTTCAAAGAAAATTCCTTTTGCTTAAATTGTTCAAAATTCTGTATTATGGAGGATCTATTTAAAATAATTAAAAAAAGGCTGAGCTCAAAAAAGGGTGTGTGTTTGGTTCCTTAGCAGCCGACACTAAAGAATATTTAATCATACCAACAATGTATGTTTTGTTAATAACTTGTTTATAACTTTGATCTAAATCCTTTTCTTTCGGTTTGACACAATTAAGCTGGCCTTTTATATATCCCCAACTCCATAAATGTAAGTTTATGGTGGTCTACCCAAACTTGCAAACAACCCAAACCTTAATTGGCTATCCTGTTTATACCATGCACCATATTTTAGTCATTGATGATGAAAAATCAGCTCTGTATATAATGCGGTTGGCATTAACGAGGGCTGGTTTTGAAGTTGAAATTGCCCCGGATGGACAAAAGGGTATCCAAAAGTTTGAAGACGGTCACTTTGATTTGGTCATCACTGACATTTTGATGCCGGGAAAAAATGGCAGAGATGTCGTTAAGCACATCCGCAGTTCCACAAGGCCTTCCACTCCGATCATAGGTTGTTCCGGAACGCCCTGGTTCCTTAATGAAAGCGGCTTTGATGCTGTTTTCGCAAAACCTTTCCCGCTTAAGGATCTGATTAATACTGTTCGGGATCTTTCCTCAAAAGCAGTTGACATTTAATAAAATTAAATGTAATATAACTTATTAATTATAATAGATAAATCAGATTTTGTTACGTTTTACTGCCTTTAATTATCACATTTTCAAGCCCCAAGATTTGCGTGATTGGGGTCCCGAATCTGCTATTGACCCAATAAATCCCCTGGTGTACATTAAGGCAAGGAATCGTGAATTTGTGTCCTCTATTTTTCCTTCGATATAGCCCACAATATATGGGCCTATTTGGAAGCCGTATATAGGGCGATAATGCAAGCCATGAATAGAATAGTTTGTGCCGTATTGATTGCATTGTTGGCAGTTTCTTGTACATCTGATGCCGAAACAGAGGCAGGCCGGGATGCTACCTTTATTAAGTATGCTAATGGAGTTATTTACGACAAAAAAACAGGCCTTGAATGGTATACGGGACCTGATAAGGAAACAAACTGGAACGGGGCTAAGCAATGGGTAGAAAGACTGCAAGTGGCTGGCGGTGGCTGGCGGATGCCGACAAGAGAGGAACTTAAAACTCTCTATGAAAAAGATGTTGGAACACGCAACATGACACCTTTGTTAGAAACCACCGGATGGTGGGTGTGGTCGGGGGAAACAAAAGGTTCGTCATCGGCTTGGGGTTTCGGCTTCCCCCACGGCCGCGAGGGCTGGATCTACCGAGACAGCGCCATCACCGGGCGGGGTTTTGCAATGCGTTCCCGAAAATAGGCAAATTGGTTTTTGCACATTTGATTATTCAGGGGCACAGGGGGATATATCCCCATTCTGTTATCACACCTACCAATTTATTTAACATCAGATTGAAGGTTCCTGCCATGAGCCTACTAAAAATCAAGCCCCAAAATTTACATGATTGGGGTCCCGAATCTACTATTGACTCGATTAATATTTTGGTGTGACTTAAGCGGAATACCCAGTGTAACTTCAAAATCTACACTTTTTGCAAACCTTATCTGATGCAAGATATTGTATCCTCGGAATAGCGTGTATGGGTATGTCCTATACCCACTATATACCACCCCAAATCCTACTTGATTCATTAGCAAAAAAATATTAAAAATTATGAAAACCAAGCGAAAAGAAGCAGGGTCGAAAATGGTTCTGTTTTTTTAATAAATTACTTTAAAATTTTCAGATATGGGATCTGCCTGTGAACATAACTACTACAAAAGCTTTGGTATCAACTCAAAATTTCATTCCTTTGCATGAAAGTGCTAAGAAAGTTGCGGTTTGCCTTGACCTTTACCCCAAGCGATATGGAAGTAAAGTTGTATTTACAATACGCAAACCAGATGAATCAGATGGCAACTATACACCTAACGGAAGAAAATTGGTAAAACCAAATTACACCCACTCTATTGATATTTATGTTTGATTACAGTTAATGATGAGAAAATACCATGCACAATATTTTAGTCATTGATGATGAAAAGATGATTCTGGGCTTAGTTCAGTTGGCGTTAACAAGAGCAGGCTTTGAGGTTGAAATTGCCCAGGATGGACAAGAGGGTATCAAAAAGTTTGACGACGGTTGCTTCGACTTGGTCATCACTGACATGCTGATGCCGGGAATAAATGGCAACAATGTTCTTGAGCACATACGTAATTCAGATAAGCTATACACTCCGGTCATAGGTTTCTCTGGAACACCTTGGCTGTTTGGAAGTAACGGATTTGATGCTGTTTTCACAAAACCCTTCCCGCTTAAGGATCTGGTTAATTCTGTCCAGGATCTTTCCTCGAAAGCAGTTGCCAATTAATATTTCTCAACCTCTCGAAATTTATTCAGCTTATAATAAATTCCGCGCAGGGACATCAACTCTTCATGGGTACCATGCTCTCGGATTTGGCCATGATGCATGACCAGGATACGATCCGCTTTACGGATCGTGGAGAGCCTATGCGCCACAACAAAGGTGGTGCACCTTTTGGCCATTTTGAAAATGGCTTCCTGTATCAGTCGTTCCGTTTCGGGATCAACGCTCGCGGTGGCCTCATCAAGTATAAGTACCTTTGGATTATATGCCAAGGCTCTGGCTAAGGACAACAGTTGGCGTTCTCCTCCCGAAAGTGTTGATCCCCGCTCCCCCATTTCCTGTTGGAAGCCATCCGGCAGCCTGCGGATAAACCTATGGGCATTTGCCTCTCTTACAGCCTTCTGAATGGCCTCCACACTGATCTCATCCTGTCCCAAAGAAATATTATCTATAAGGCTACCTGAAAAAATGAATACGTCCTGCATAACAAAACCGATATGGGACCGAAGTTCATTCTTCGACCAGTCCTTTAGGTCGATGCCGTCTAGCAGGACTTGTCCCTTGTCCGGATCATAAAACCGTTCAATAAGGTTGACCACAGTAGTTTTTCCTCCCCCTGTAGCGCCAACCATGGCCACCATTTCTCCAGGTTTTACCTCGAAAGAGACATTATGCAGGATGTAATGATCATCTTTGTAGGCGAAAGAGACATCCTTGAATTGCAAGTGTCCTTTCACTTGCGTTGATCTTATAGGATTAACAGGCTCCGGGATCTCCTCCTTGTGGTCCATGAACTCCAAGATTCGCTCAGTGGAAGCCATGGCCGATTGCATAATGTTGTATTTTTCGGAGATATCCTGGAGGGGCCTGAAAAACATTCGGATATAGCCAATAAAGGCGACCAACGAGCCCAGGGTAAGCTGTTCACTGATAACTTTTCCACCACCGTGCCATATAAGCAAGGCCACGATAAGGGAGGCCAAGGCCTCCATTAGGGGCATAAAAACGGCAAATACTCGAATCTGTTTCATTCCTGCCAGATAGTTTTCATGATTGATCCTGGTAAAACGCGCCATCTGAAATGCTTCTCTGGTGAAAAGCTGAATGACGGGCATGCCCGTAATGCACTCCTCCAGGAAGGTGTTTATCATTGCTACTTTTGCCCGGAGTTCCCTGAAGGCCTCCCGTGCCAAATAGCTGAATAAGAGAGTAATCCCGAATATAATGGGAATAAGAGTGAAGCAGATTAGGGCCAGACGCCAATTGAGATAAAGAAGAACCACCAGTATACTTGTAAGGATAAAAATATCCTTGAAGACCGCGACCACTACCGACTTAAACATCTCGTTCAGATTTCCTACGTCATTGGTAACACGCGTGACCAGACGCCCCACCGGGTGCCGATCAAAAAAGCTCACAGACTGCGACTGTATCCGTTGAAACAACTGAAGACGAATATCCTGCATGATTTTCTGGCCGGTCAGTTCAAGAATATAGTGTTCTACATAACCGAGCCCAAAGGAAGTAAAAAGAAAGACAAAAAGGACGATACCAACCATGGCAACACCTCTTATATCCTGCTCCCTTACTTTTCGAATCTCTTCAGGCTTTAAATTATTGAGGTTTCTAAGTGGAACGAGAATGGAGCCGTCAGCCATTGTCAGTGTCTCTATGCCCTGGTTCCTGAAAATAGAATGGTTTTGAGCGTCAATTCCGACTTTGTAAAACCGTTTTTCAGAAATGACGCCCTTGCTCCTGTGTTCATGAAGTTCGGAGGGATCCATGCTTTTGATATCCATGTGGGCAATGAGGCCATGGGAACCATCCGGGCTCATTTCTAAAATATGGCCGTACTTTTTTATAAATTTCTGAACAATAGTCTTTTCCATGACTGCAAGATCAACCAGATACCAAGAGGAAAGAATGTATCGATCAATGGCTATTTTTGAAAGATAGGGAAGAGTCAGATTCAGGGCTGTGATCAGGATGGTTAGAAAGACGGCCGTAGATATAAACTTTTTATAAGGAGCGGCATAATGTGCCAATCTCCGCAACAGCCTTAAATTATAGGCCTTACCCAATGCTCCCTCTTCCATATATCCATATTCGCTGTGCATGATTAGATAATTCAGATCTCCAATTCTTGGGCTATAAGTTGTCTTTCGTAGAGTCGGGCGTATTCATTCCCTGCTTCTATAAGGGTGGTGTGTTTACCGGTCTCTAACAGCTCTCCACTTTTCAGAACCACGATGAGATCTGCCCTGCTTATGGTTGAAACTCTGTGTGAAACGATCAGATTTGTTTTATGTTTTCTAAATTCTAAGATACGGTCCAGGATGCGTGCCTCGGTGCGAGTATCCACCATCGAGAGCGCATCATCCAGGATCATGATGGGCGGATCTGAAATGAGGGCGCGGGCAATGGTCAGGCGCTGCCGCTGACCTCCTGAAAGGGTAACCCCCCTTTCACCAAGAAACGTATCCACACCTTTTTCAAAGGTCTGGATCTCATCATAAATCTGAGTCGCTCTTAAAACGGCTTCCAGAGCAGTTTCTGAAATTCCGTTCCTGCCAAACAGGATATTGTTTCGAATGGTATCAGAAAAAATAATCGTTTCCTGAGTCACAAAACCAATATTTTGTCTCAGGGTTTTTAGAGAAATATCATGCACATCCATACCATCAATAAAAACGGTACCCCGGGGTATATCGAAAAGGCGGGGAATGATTTTAAGAAGCGTCGTCTTTCCAGAGCCAACCTCACCCACTAGTGCCACGGTTTGTCCCCTTCCGATAGTGAGATGAATACTCTTTAGTGCGTACCTTTTCTGCCCGGGATATTTAAAACTGAGCTCTTTGAATTTGACGCTACCCATTATTTGAGTGACATGCAGGGGATTAGGCAGATCAATAATTTCGGGGACTTCCTCAAGAATGTGATTGATCCTGCGCATGGATGCAGAGCCTCTCTGGACAAGGTTTACAACCCAACCCATGGCCGTCAAAGACCAGGCCAGAAGGTAGAGGTAACTGATGAAGGCAACAAAATCGCCTGTGGTTATATGTCCCAGGATGGTTAATCGACCTCCCATCCAGATCACAATGGCCAAACCCAAGTTGGCAAAAATAGCCATTAAGGGGAAAAAAACGGCGATGGTTCTTGCCAGCTGCATATTTTCGGATATATATTTCTCACCCTCTGCTTCAATTTTTTTATATTCCCACAACTCCCTGGAGTAAGCTTTGACGACCCGGACGCCTGCAAAAGCCTCCCGAACCTTTTCGGTCATATCTGCAAATGTCCTTTGAACCCGCTCATATCCGGTGGACATTCGGCGGGATAGAAGTATTGTACAGCCGACCAGGATGGGTGCCGGAATTAGGCAAATGAGGGTCAGAACAGGGTTGATAGATAACATGAATACGATCGTCATCACGCCCAGAACCACACTGTCAGTCACTGCAAATATACCTAATCCGGTTGCCATCCCGATGGCGTCAATATCGCTGGTTGCCCTGGCCATGAGGTCTCCGGTCTTGGTTCTTTGATAAAAAGAAGGGGATAAAGACTGAAGACGATCGTACAGCCTGTTTCGAAGCCCCTCTTCCACTTTCCTGGCATGACCAAATAAGAGATTCCGCCAAATATAGCGGAACAAAGCGATAACCAAAGCAATGGATATGATAATCAGGCCATATTTGAAAAGAACGCCGGAGGTTGCAGTTTTAAAGGTGAGAGAGTCGATGGCCCTTTTGATAACCTGAGGGATCAATACCTGCAGCAAGTCCACTAACAGGAGGCTCAGTAATCCTATTGCCAGATGCCATCGGCCCTTAATGAAATATTCTTTTAAGGGCATGAAATTCTTAAAAATACCCTTCAACGGAAATTCATTTCTTCTCATAGCCAAACAGATACTGGGACAGTAATGATGCTTTCGATTGAGTAGACCAAACAACAACTGAAATATTGCTATTTATGGAAAAAGTGTGATAATAGCAATATACTACTTTGTAGCACAAATGAAATAAATATTGGAGATCTTTTTCCCTGGTAATGACTTGGAGGGAGGCAGGACTCAACACAGGAGGTTCATCGTTATGGGTTCACCTGTTGAAAGCAAAAAGATTAGGGTGGTTTTGGCTAAATCAGACATGGACGCACATGACAGAGGTGTGAGGTATTTGGCAAAGGTCTTTCGCGATCAAGGCATGGAGGTGATTTTCATTCGATATCGGATTGTTGATGAGGTGGTTGCTATTGCCCAGCAGGAGGATGCGACTGTGATTGGCCTGAGTTTTTACGGTTCCGGTCTGATGTATGACACATCCAGAGCTCTGGATCTTCTTAGGGAAAAGCAGATGACCGATGTGCTGGTCATCCTCGGTGGGACTATTCATGAAGATGCGGCCGCAGATCTGAAACGTAAGGGATTGAAAGGAGTATTCACTCCGGGCACTCCCATTGAAGATATCATCACTTTCGTAAAAGAAAATGTACGTAAACGTTAGGCCTAACCCGGATCCGCCCCGGCGGAGAATCAAAAACGGATTTGTTTTAACCGCAGAGAATTTAGGCTTAAAGGTCACGGTTTTCGAAATCAATGTAAAGATAAGGAGGATTTTAGATGCTTGAGAAAGAAGCACGAGCACATATCGTGAGGCTTAAGAATATTTGGGAAAAGGAATGCCACGAAAAAATTAGGATAGAAAATGACCAAACGCCCACCAATGCCTCCGGCATAGAATTAAAACCGGTTTATTCCCCCCTTGATATTGAGGGCCTGGAGTTAAAAAATATAGGTTTTCCAGGCGTGCACCCCTTTACCAGGGGAGCGGCACCATTGGGATATCGTGAACTCCCGTGGATGATGCGGACTGGCTTTGGCTATGGCACGGGTAAAGACACCAAAGAACGCTGGGAATATCTGAAAAAGTTGGGAATGAGGTTGCATGTGGGCAGGGAAGACAGCGAGAGTGAGTATCCCAAGTTCAACATCCTTACCGATTTGCCCCATCAGCGAGGCTATGATGCCGATGATATCGAAGCCCGGGGAAGGGTCGGCGATTGCGGGCTCTCAGTGAGCACGATTGAAGATCTTGACCTGCTCTTTGGCGACTTACCTTTGGATAAGTTAAATATCACCTTCATCACCTTTGATCCCACACTCACCCTCACGGCGATGTTTGCGGTTTTTGCGCAGCAGCAGGGCTACAATATATCTCAACTCAAGATGCAGACGCCACATATCTTGTACGGCCAGTGGAATTGGGATACCATCTCATTTCCACCGGAAAATGCATTGAAAATGATGGTCGAGAATATCAACTTCCGCATCAAAAATATGCCGCTCACCCTGCACACCAGTGTCAGCGGCTACAATATGGTTCAATGCGGTGCAACGCCAGTGCAAGAAGTGGCCTTTACCATTGCAGTGGCAATGGCAATAATGGACGCATGCTGTAAAGTCGGGCTTGATCCCAATGAAGTGGCATCAAGGTTTTGGTACCATGCGCATCTCGGGATGGATATTTTCGAGGAAGTCTCAAAAATCCGCGCCTGGCGCAGATTGTGGGCCAAGACCATGAAAGAGCGTTACGGGTGCACCGACCCTCGGGCATTGAGCATTTTTGTAAGCTCAATGACTGGGGGGCTCAGCTGCCCAGCCCAAGAGCCATTGAATAATATCATCAGGTTAACCATCCTCACTTTAGCCGGAGTATTAGCCGGTGTAGACGGTATCTGGACAGCCTCATACGATGAGGCCCTGGCCATTCCCAGCAAAGAATCAGTACAACTTGCCGTCCGGACACAGCAGATACTCTACCACGAAACCAACATTCCTGCCGTAACAGACCCGCTAGGGGGCTCCTACTATGTAGAATCATTGACTGCTGAAATAGAGAAAATGGCATCTGAATTGATCACCAAGATAGAGGGAAAGGGTGGGGCCTTTAAGTGCTGGGCTTCCGGATGGTTCAGGATGGAGCTTGAGCGTTCAGCCAATGAGTTGCAAGAGAAATTAAACACAGGGGAAAAAGTGGTGGTCGGCGTAAATAAATATCGCCTTGAGAAAGACACCCAAAAAGTCAATGTGTTTAAACATGACCCCAGCTACGAACAAGATGCTGTGGATAGGGTCAAACATTTTAAGGCGAATCGAGACACTCGCCAAATGGAGATGGCGCTGGAAGACCTGAGCGACGCCACGGAAAAGTTCCTGGCTGAGTGGCCGGCATCCTGCGGAACATTGATGCCCAGCATTATCAAGGCTGTGGAGGCCAGCGCGACCTGTGGTGAAATTCAAGGGGTGTTAAGGAAAAAATGCGGGTACGGATACACCTATTGAACATCTCCTTTTAATCATTTCGTCTTGCAGGTGAGGCCATGAGAAGAAAATTTAACTTAAAAAAAGACAAATTAATTCTTATTTCATTTTTAACGATGACGTTGGTCGTTTGGTCTTTTCCTTTGTTATGGGCTGGTCGGGGAATTTCTAAACCAGGGGGGATCTGGCATGAACCTGTGACCGGAATGGCATTTGTTTGGGTACCTGGTGGGTGTTTTCAAATGGGAAGTCCTTCAGGCGAGGCTGGACGAGACCCGGACGAAGGCCTGGTGCATAAAGTGTGCGTGGACGGATTCTGGATGGGGAAGACCGAGGTGACGAATGCGCAATACCGGCAATTTAAAATCGATCACGTCAGTCAGGAACACAGAGGTTTCTCCCTTAACAGAGACGACCAGCCGGTTGTCTATATGAGCTGGCATGATGCCAAAGCCTTTGCGAAGTGGCTCAATGAGCAGAACCATAAACGATATCATTTCAGGCTTCCCACCGAAGCAGAGTGGGAGTATGCTTGCAGGGCGGAAACGACCACAGCTCGATACTGGGGTGATGATCCGGATAAGGCGTGTGAGTATGCCAATGTAGGGGATCTTACGGCGGAACGCGAGTGGCCCTATTGGGAGGTTAACAATTGTGAAGACGGCTACGAAGTGACGGCACCCGTAGGAAGCTTTACACCCAATGCATTTGGACTTTATGACATGCTTGGTAATGTGTTTGAATGGAATGAGGACATATACGGCAAGGATGCCTATGGCAATCACCAGCGTAACAATCCTGTATTCACGGGTGACGGATCGTACCGGGTGATCCGGGGCGGATGCTGGTACAGCTGGCCGGCGGGTGTGCGTTGTGCCGGTCGCAGCGACCATCCGCCTAATGGCCGGGACCGGGACTATTTTCTGGGCTTCCGTCTTGTGAGGATACCTTGACTATTCAAAATTTCTGCAAGAAAGAGGCAGATTTGTTGGCAAAAGTAAACAAATGGAACCGGATATAAAGTTATCCGGAAATTATTTGGAGGATAAGTGAAAGAGGTAAATATGAGCCTGTCACAGAAGATCTTAAATGGGGACTTAACAGCTGCTTCACGTCTGATGACAGATATCGACGAAGAGATTGATTCGGCGATAAAAGAACTGAAGGAGCTATACCCAAAGACCGGTAAGGCCTGGATTATCGGCATCACCGGCTCTTCTGGTGTGGGGAAAAGTACCCTTGTGAACAAAATGGTAGAAGCTTTTAGAAGCGGATCGAAAACAGTGGGAGTCATAGCAGTTGATCCCACCAGCCCTTTTAGCGGGGGAGCCATTTTAGGGGATCGGGTCAGGATGCAATCCCACAGTACCGATGAAGGAGTCTTTATTCGCAGTCTGGCCACGAGAGGACATTTGGGAGGGATTTCCCGCTCTACCCATGACATCATCAAGGTGATGGATGCCATGGGGAAAGACAGTATCTTTGTAGAAACTGTTGGGGTGGGACAAGATGAGGTAGACATCGTCAACGCTGCTGATACCACGATCGTGGTCTTGGTACCGGGGTTAGGCGATAGTATTCAAGCTATGAAAGCTGGAGTCTTGGAGATTGGGGACATATTTGTAATAAATAAATGCGAGCGGGAAGGCGCCGACCGGCTCGAACAAGAACTTAGTTTTATGTTGCAAACTGGGGATAACCGTTCTGATGATTGGACGATACCTATTTACAGGACAGAAGCTCTTAAGGGAGTGGGAATCAATAAATTGATGTTGGGAATCCATCGACACCAAGAGATGCTTAATCGAAAAGGGCTTCGTCAGCAGCGTGAGAAGGAGAGAGTGAAAATTGAATTTCTCGAAATCCTTAGATCTTCGTTAATGAACAAACTTTTACAAAAATTAAGTCAGAATGGGAATCTGGACCGCATGTTAGAGACTATAGCGAAAAGGGAGAGAGATCCCTACACTGTGGTTGAGGAGATCATACAGAATATTTTACCTTAAAATGGAACGAAACTATAAACAATAATAAGGCCTTAAAAGGGCATTTTCAGGGTCAAAAAGAGCTGTTTAAGACGATTTTAGGGCCTATTTTAAGCTTCATTTGCTGTTATTATAGTAGGTTACTGTGGCCCGACCCCAAATAACACTTCTTAAAATTTAAGGCTACGATGCACAGTCTTTAGCCTCAGTTCAAGATTTCTCCTACTGAACAACCTTTTTGAAAACTCAATGTAAGTTAGAATTTCCAACTTTTTTTTCTAATAGCCCTTGACCTGTACCAGGGTACAGGTCTTATATTGCCATTGGAGGTGCAAAGTGGAAAAAACTGTAAAAATATATGTCAACAGGAGGAACTATTATGAACATATCAAGCACAATAGAATCCACTCCACCTTTGTGGAGCGAGGAGCTTTCAAACAGGCCTGATCGGGCCAGAATTCGGGCCAGGATCGGCGGTCTTCACTGTTCGCTTTGCACCGGCACTATTGAAAAGGCGCTGGGCAACCATCCAGGCGTTGATAACGTCGCGGTCAGCTTAACCCATGAGCAGGCTTTGGTAGAGTATGATCCGGTTGTGGTACGTCCCGAAGAGCTGCTTCAGACACTTCGTGACATCGGTTATACCATCTCAGATCCACGTAAAGTGCGGCCTTTCGAAGAGGAAGAGCAAGACCTGATTCGTGAGGGGAAGCGCTTTCTTACAGCGATTGCATTCAGCTTGGTCGCAATCGCCCTTAATGCCGACCCCTCAGGTGGTTGGACCATTGCTTTGCCCGCGGTGGTGTTTGCCAGCATGGTAGCACTTCTTTTCCTTGTCCTGCGAAGGTCATACGGCCTGTCGGCAGCTATCGGGGGCGCTGCGGGCCTGAGCGCAGCAACGGTAGCCTTGTTGCTTTTCCAGCGGCAGGAGCTTATGAAAGAGGCAACGCCGTTCATTGTGGGCGGGCTGGCCGTCGTCCTCATATTCGGCATTGGAAACCATATCCTCCATATGGCAATCCAGTCAGCGCGTCGCGGCATTCTAAACCAGCACGTGTTGCTGGAAGTCGGGGCCTTTGCCGGCCTGGCAGGGGGTCTCCTCGGCCTTATCTTTAACCCTCCCGGTTATCCCACAACTTCATTTTTTGCTGTATCAGTCATGGTTGTAACCTACCATATCTTTTCGGAGTGGCTGTCTCTGATTGTTAAGACCCGTAGTTCTCAGGCTGTGAAGCGACTACTTGACCTCCAGCCGGATACGGCCAGGGTGCTGCGGGAGGATAAGGAACTTGAACTTCCGGTCGATGATGTTGTCGTAGGTGATCTGGTTCGAATCAGACCTGGTGAACGCATACCTGTTGATGGTGAAGTGTTTAGCGGTGCTTCTGCCGTGGATCAGTCTTTGGTCACAGGTGAACCCATGCCGGTTGAGAAACTAAAAGGGGACACTGTCGTCGGGGGATCGATTAACGGCACCGGGACGCTGCTAATAAGGGTCACGGCGGTCGGGGATGAGAGCTTTCTTCAGCAAATCATCCGTCAAGTTGAAGATGCGCGGGCCCTAAAGCCCGGATTGTTGCATCTGGTGGATCGTGTGCTGCGTATTTACACGCCCACAATTCTAGCCTTATCGATACTTGCTCTTATTGGCTGGCTTGTAGGTCCTCTTTTGCTTGGCCGGACCGTAGATTTGCAGCGGGCTGTTTTTGCCGGATTGAGCGTGCTGGTCATGGGATATCCCTGTGCACTTGGCATTTCAGCGCCGCTTTCCATTGTTCGCGGCGCAGGAGAAGCTGCCGAAAAAGGCATACTCATGCGCACCGGGGAAGCCTTCCAGGGATACAGGCTCTCAACCCATGTTGTCTTTGACAAGACCGGGACACTAACCGAGGGGCGTCCGCTGGTTAGAGAGATTGAAACCATAGAATCCACCGAGCATGAGCTTCTGGCGCTTGCAGGAGCTGCGGAGGCGTCCTCTGAACATCCGTTGGCACAGGCGATTGTCAATGCTGCTTCCGAACGTGGAGTAGACCTGCCGGAGGCAGATCAATTCGAGGCCTTACCCGGCCAAGGTGTTACGGCATACATAGAAGGTGCCAACATTCTGGTAGGCAGTCCCAGTTTCATGCAGGAACAGGGAATAAGCCTGGATCATCTTGCTGATCGGATCGGTGCATTAGAAGAGGCCGGACGGACAGTAATTGCAGTTGCTAAGAATGAAGATCTGGTCGGTATTATGGCCTTGGGTGACAAACTCCGGCCAGACGCTGTTGAGACTGCTGCCGCCATGCGAAAGGCCGGGCTAAAAACGGTTTTGCTTACCGGTGACAACGAACGCGCAGCCTGGCGTGTCGCTCGGGAAGTTGGCATCGAAAAAGTTTATGCGGGTGTCCGGCCGGGTGATAAAGCAGATATCATACGCCGGCTTCAGGCTGAAGGTAAAGTCGCGATGATAGGTGACGGAATCAATGATGCCCCTGCTTTGATGCAGGCGGATATCGGGATTGCCATGGGCAGTGGAACAGATATCGCGATTGAGTCGGCCGACATCATCATTGTGGGAAACCGCTTGAAATTGACCCTGACTGCTCGTGAGATCAGTCGTCAGAGTTACCGTAAAATGCTGCAAAACGTCGTACTGGCTTTCATGTTTAACGGCATTGGCATTCCCGTTGCGGCCACGGGGCTTATCTATCCGGTTTGGGCCATGGCGGCCATGGCAGTCAGCGTTACCGCCATCTTTTTCAACTCGCTCTGGGGAAGGCCGTCCCTGTTCTTTGATGCGATTCTCAGCGTCGGTCAACCGATTCAGGTGGAATCGCCTGAGAGTGCATAGCAGCTGATGAAACGGAAAAAAATAATCCGGGGTGTCGTTGTTTTTCTGGTACTCAGCGTTGGGATCGGCATCAGCCTGTATCTGGTACCGAAGGCAGCGGTACGACTCAGATGCATAAACTGGCATGAAAAAATACTTTCCGGCTTGAAGTCTGATAGAGAGTACGTCTTTGTCGCTATGGGCGTCTGCGATTCCGTCCTGGCCATTGATACTATCACCCATGAGGTGGCAGCAGCAGTTAAGATCGACGGCAAATTCCCCCACGGCATCGCTGTCACCCTTGACGGAAAATATATATACGCAGCCAATCAGCAATCTGACGATCTGACCGTCATCTCCGTAGATGGCTTCAGAGTAGTAAAGACCATTGCTGTTGACGATTTTCCCTCAGATGTGGTTCCTTCCATGGATGGCCGGAAACTTTTTGCGGCTAATTTCAAAGGGGGTACGGTTCAAGTTGTTGACCTGTCTACACAGCGAGTTGAGAGGACCATAAGTAGCAGACGGGCTACTCATTTTGGAGTTGTCCCCAACGGCAGATGGATATACCTGACCAACTGGGATGAAAATATGGTGACAATCCTGAATGGCCGGGCTGAAAAGGTCCTGAAGACCTTAGCCATGGCCGAAAATCCTAATCATATCACAGTTAGTCGTGACAGCAAGCTGGTCTTTGTAACAAATTATAGTAGTGATACCCTCGCAGTAGTGGATGCAGAGGCCGGAGTGATCTTAAAGACCATCAAAGTGGGCCACCACCCCATGGCTGCCGCCATCACCCCCGATGGCCGTTGGCTTTATGTAACCAATATCGACGCGGGGACAGTCTCAGTTATTGATGTCGAACGACTGAAGGTAGTTAAAGAGATTGTTACCAAAGGAACTCCGCAGCACATGGCCATGGATCGAGGCGGACGGTTGCTTTATGTAACCAATCCAGAGCGAGAGGGCCTCCAGGTAATTGATACAACTACTAATGCGGTCGTCAAGGATATCTATACCGGACCGGACCCCCAGCAAATAGCACCTCGGTACTTATCCTACATGAGATGACGTGATTTTAGTGATCATGTATGGGCATAGGTCACGAATATAAGTCAATTTTCTCAAAGCATGACAACAGGGTTGCATTATGGGTATGCTCCTTTATGGTTTGAAAAATGTAGGGCGAAATAAGATACGAACCTTGATAGTAGTGGTTCTCATCGCGCTCCCCTTTTTTGTATTGCTAATGATGTCTTCCGTTGAAAACGCTATGAACAATCAGATAAAGCGCATTCGGGAGAATGTGGCAACCCTGATACAAATACGCCCCCGTGGCTCATTAGGACATATCAATCAAGCCGGTGGGTTGAACAGATTGTTGCCGGGCGACGTCACTGGAAAGATAAAGGGCCTGAGCCATATAACAAAAGTTGAAACATACCTCATCGCCCTTGAGCCGATCGCCAATTACTATATGACGGTTCACACGGGTGTCAGGATCGGAGATAAAAAACGGCTGGAATCACACGGAGAGGTAGGCGACCCTAAAATCATAAAAGGGCGGGACTTTACCATGGAAGATAACGGCCAAGATGTGGCTATTGTGGGGAAAGCCTACGCCCATAAGGTTGGGGTGGATGTGGATGCATTTAACGGCGAAACCTACTTTGAAAAAGAGGTGCTGCGACCCGGTCCCGGAGTGTTGAAAAGTGGCCTGAGGTCCATAGGCGGAAAGCCCTTTAAAATCGTGGGGATCTTCTCCAGCGAATATAATTTCGGAGATAACCAAATGTTTCTTCCCTATGAGACTTTTAAAAGGCACTATAAAGTCAGCGAGGAGGTCTCTAAAATATACATTACCGTAGATTCTGTAGAGAACCTGGAAAAGGTCGCAGATGAGGTCAGGAAAAGGTTAGGACCCCTGGCGGACGTGATTACTGCAAAGAGTGGTGCAAAATTTGTGAGTCTAGCCCTGGGGACCATGAAAAAGATTACACGGGCATGGGTCATCATCAGCATCCTGCTGATGATCTTGATCATCCTATTTTCCATGCTTCTGGTCACTGACACGCGCTATAAGGAAATCGGAACCCTGAAAGCGATGGGCGCTTCCGCCTCCGATATCGGGAAGCAATTTGTCACAGAATCTGTTATACTGACTCTTCTTGGTGGAATTCTGGGAACTATCCTGTTCAAAGTTATGGGGTCCAGGATCGGGAAGGATTTTTTTACTCACACGTTTTATGTTTACATGCCGGGGAAATACGGGCAAAGCCTGGTTGAAAATATTATTCTGCGCTATGACCTTTCTATCGCAACGATTATTTTGCTCGTTACTGTGAGTATAATTGTCGGTTTGATTGGAAGTTCTTATGCCATTCTCAAAACCCATAAGATGAGTCCCATGGAGGCCATAAGGTATGGATAAAAGTACAGCTAAATTAATAGGTGTTGTAAAAACCTACGGAAAGGGCCATTTGGCGGTTAAGGCCTTGGACGGCATAGATCTGAATGTCATGGAAGCTACTATGACCGCCATAGTAGGCCCCAGTGGAAGCGGGAAATCCACATTACTGCATGTTATCGGAGCAATGGATAAGGCCACAAAGGGAGAAGTAGAGGTGGTGGGCGTGGATTTAAACGCCCTGGACCAAAAAGGCCTGGCTAAAGTACGACGGGAACACATCGGCTTTGTGTTTCAAACCTTTAATCTCATTCCCATACTCAGCGCTCTTGAAAACGTGATGCTACCTATGGAATTCATCCGCAAAGGCCGGCGCCAAAAAAAGGAAAGGGGCCAACATCTGTTGAGAAAAGTCCATTTGGATCACAGATTGCGACACAAACCCACTGAACTCAGTGGAGGGGAGCAGCAGAGAGTTGCCATCGCGCGTGCTTTGGCAAACGATCCCGCTATTGTGCTTGCCGATGAGCCCACGGGTAATCTGGACACGAAAACGGGTAGGATAATCTGCGACCTGCTGAGAGAGATTGCCGCAGAGAAGACCGTGATCGTTGTGACACACGACGAACATATCGCGGACAATGCCGACAGAGTGATTTACATTAGCGATGGTCAATTGCATGCATGAGATCGATAGGAGACATTTCTATGAACATCATCTTACGAAGTATACGCAATATCGGTAGAAAAAAATTCAGGACATCTCTGGTGTTAATCTTCTTAAGCCTCATCATTGGACTTTTTGTGATTATGGTTCAGGTAAGCGTTACCTCTTCCCAAAAATATGCTGAGATGGAGACGCGTATTCGGAACACTATTGAGCTAAGGCCTGTTGGCAGCCTGAGTGCGGGGGGTGTGAGGATAAGGCTATTCCCATTTGAAAGCACGATGGCGAGTATTAAAGGGATTCCTCATATTTCAAAGGTAGAGCGCTATCTTATCAAGAGGATTTTCCATGAGGAAGAATCCTTTGAAATCATTATAGGATTGGACCCGGAGTCCTCCCTGAGGGTCATAGGTGAGCCCGAACCCATTGATACGACCATAGTTGCAGGGCGACGGCTAATTGAATCTGACAGGGATCAGGCCGTTGTAGTGATGGGAAAAGCATTGGCTGAAAAGAAAGGCATATTCGTTGATGATGTTGAGAGGGCCACGGTCCAATTTAATGAAACGGCTTTTACCGTCATCGGCATTTTTGCTTCAGGTAATGAGTTCACCGACAACCAGACATTTGTTCCATTTAACATTATGAAAAAGCTTTACAATCCGAAAGGGGTTTCCAAATTTTTTGTCACGGTGGACAATATCCGGAACACGAAAAGTGTGGTCCAGGAATTAAAAACCATCCTAAAAGAAGCGGATATTATTGCCAACGAAGCCTCCATTGAGTTTGTCAAATCATCCCTTGAGGTTATCGGAAGTACGACGCTCTACTCCTCGTTTTTCTTCTTTGTCGTGGGAGCCCTTTTAATCATCTTTGTCATGATGCTTGTATTCCGTGAGCGGCAGACAGAGGTGGGCATCCTAAAAGCGTTAGGCGCATCAAATACTGATATAGCCAAGCAGTTTGTACTGGAATCGATTTTTCTCACCCTTCTGGGCGGTGTGGGGGGCCTGGCCGTATCTGCCGTAGGTTTGTACTTTTTCAGCCTCACTTGGACGAATATCTCGTTTCAGTTGGTCACTACGCCGCTGCCTTTTTTAACTGTTATTGAAATGATTATAGCTTCCGTTGTCTTAGGAATCGCAGGGAGTGTCTACCCCATCATTCGATCTTGGAGACTTAGCCCCGTGGATACCTTGCGGATGGGGTAGCTGCCGGTCTAAAGGTATGGGAAAAAACCAAGCCACAAAGCGCCAAACAAGGAAGGGCGGTTGTCATGGGAATGCTCCTGTACGGATTGAAAAATATATATCGCAATAAGATCAGAACCTTTATCATAGTTTTTCTGATCTCCTTGCCTTTTTTTAGTGTCTTGATGATGGTTGCTATGGGAGCAGGCATTGACTTTCAGACTGCCAGAGTAAAGGAAAATATCGGCAATCTGATTCAGGTCAAGCCGAAAGGGGGGTTCGGTACGGTTAATATTGCGGGTGGATTAAACCAGCCGCTGCCGGAAAAAATTATCAATCAGTTAGGAACCATTGAACATGTTACAGAAGTCACACCATACCTGACGGCGATTGAACCGATTGCGGGATATTACATGACGCTTCATATCGGCATAAGGGCCGGTGCTCGAAAAAGACTTGGCTCTCATGGAGAAGTGGGCTATCCGAACATTATCCTTGGACGAGATTTTACCGCTATCGATAATGGGCAAGACGTAGCTATCCTGGGCAAGGAGTACGCCAAGACTATGGGAATCGACTTAAAAGCGTTTAATGATGAAACCTACTTTGAAAAAGAAGTCTTGAGACCGGGTCCCGGCCTTGTGAAAAAAGGGCTCAAATCTATTGGGGGCAAGCCGTTCAAAGTGATCGGAATCTTCGAAAGCGGGTATAACTACGGAGATCACCAAATGTTCATTCCCTATAACACATTCAAAAAGCATTATGGCATGCAAGATAGGATATCAAGTGTCTATGTAACGGTTTATTCCGTGGATAATGTTGAGCAGGTAGCCGCAGAGATTATGGAAAAATTGGGCGACCAGGTGGACGTGGTTACTCAAAAGTCGGGAGCCAGATTTGTAAGTAGAGCCCTGGGAACCATTGAGAGGATATCTGAAGTCTGGATTATTCTATCGATTATGCTGATGGTTTTGATCCTTCTATTTTCCATGCTCCTGTCTGTAGACGAGCGCCATAAAGAGATAGGAACCATGAAGGCCCTGGGAGCGGGAACACCCGACCTGGCGAAACAATACTTGACGGAATCGGTGGTGCTCGCTCTGCTGGGTGGCATCACAGGTGTTATTCTTTTTAAATTTATAGGGCCGTTGGTTGGAAAGACCTTTTTTACCGCCATATACTACGTGTATTTACCCGGGCAATATGGACAGAGTCTCTTTGATAATCTCACAATACCCTATGCGGTTTCGGGAAGGGTTGTTCTGACATTGTTGCTCGTGAGTATCGTCGTCGCCGGTATTAGCAGCCTATATGCTATTTTAAGGGCCAGCAGGCTGAGTCCCATAGAGGCCATCGGATATGTATAGAAAGGTTAAAGTTATTTGTTGGTTAATATACTTGTCTTTCCTCCTTGTGCCAACGGTACCCTTTGCTAATGGACAAGATGGTTATGCATCGCAAAAACAGGTCTTATTTCTAACCAGACTCAATCAACCTTTGGATCAGGAGTGGAAGCATCGGAAATTTGTAAACGAAACCCGATATGCGCTTGTGAGAGACGAGGGTAAACCGGCAATTCGGGCGGTGGGTCAGGAGTCTTCCTCAGGGTTGTATAAAAAAATCAATTATTCCGTGAAGGAGTATCCATGGTTGCAATGGGAATGGAAACTGGAAAAGGCTCACAAAACTGCCGATCTGACAATAAAAGAAAGAGAGGATATGGCTCTCGGGGTTTTTGTAATTTTTCCACACTCATGGCTGCAGCCCTGGAAGACAAAAAGTATAGCGTACGTGTGGACGGGGCCAAACCATCAGCCGGGGCAAATCGTCATGAATCCTCATCATCCCTATTTTATTCTGGAAGCCGGAGAAGAGAAAAAGGGTCGCTGGATAACCGAAAAGCGAAATCTTTTAGAGGACTACAAACGGGTCTATGGTGAATACCCGGCAAAGAACCCCAAAGCCCTTGGGCTCTTTACTGATAACGACCAGACCAAGGAGCCTGTGGTTGGATTTTATGGACCCATCAAGGCCACAAAAGATTAGGATGGTACAGGGGTAACTTGTGGGCAAAGGAGAAAATCATGGAAAAGCTGACCATTGGCCAATTGGCTAAAAAGGCAAATGTGAATCTTGAGACTATTCGTTATTATGAGCGCCGGGGACTAATCCCTGAACCTCCCCGCAACAAGAGTGGTCATAGGGAGTATTCTTTGGAAGCAGTTAAGCGCACGGGATTTATCAAACGCTCCCAGGCACTTGGTTTCTCTCTTAAGGAGATTTCAGAACTCCTGTCCTTAAGAATTAAACCCGGTACGAACCGTGCCGATATCAAAGGGCGGGTAGAGACCAAGATTGCGGATATTGATAAAAAGATAGCCGATCTTGAGCAAATGAAAGCAGCGCTGTTAAAGATGGCCAGGCAGTGCGCGGGTAGAGGCCCAATCTGCGGATGCCCGATATTGGAGGCGCTCGACAACTGAGATGGAAAAAGAAATCCTGCACAGCGATGAGGAATTGATGCTGAGAGTCCAAAAGGGGGACATGCAGGCCTTTGAGGTGCTTTATGACCGTTATAACAAACGGCTTTTCCATTTTATTTTGAGGTTTGTCAGGGAAAGAAACTTGGCGGAAGACATCCTTCAGGAAGCATTTCTCCGTATTTTTAAAAAAAGAAAAAGCTACCGAAAAACAGCCCATTTCTCAACCTACCTTTTCACCATCGGACGAAATCTCTGTTTAGACGCCTTAAAAACCTGGGAAAAAAGGCATATCTTTTATGACCAGGAAAATTATGTAAAAAAGGCCATGGACTTGTCCAAACAGCCTCCTGAAAAACTGGAAGATACTGAAATGAGCGAGATAGTCCAGCGCGAAATCCATACGCTGCCCCGGGATTTAAGAGAAATTCTTCTTTTGAACAAATACAGCGAGTTGTCCTACGAAGAGATCGCCCGGATTGTAGAGAGCACTCCGGCCGCTGTTAAGCAAAAGGCTTACAGGGCCATGGTTTCCCTGAGACGGAAATTGAAAAAATTGTAACAGTTCAGCTATCTTTGACCGGATAACAGGCCCGCCCTGGCGCGACTTCCATAGAACATACTAAGGATGCTGTAAAATATATAGTCCAGACCCAAAGATGCAAACTTGTAAATCCAGGTCTGGGCCAGGGATAGACTTGATTGTTTTTTCATCCTGTTGATCACTTAATTCAGATCCCTGGCCCAGACCTGGATACAATAATATTGTTACCAATATGTGATATTTACTGGGAATAGCCCAGCATAAACGGACTTTATTACATCGCACTCTCCGAGGCGTAGGCTCATGTCTCTACGAGCCGGAGGCCAGGGCAGGCCTTGACCTTACGCTTAATTTCAACTTTTCTCTCTCCAAAATTAAGA
>NZ_JAZFTO010000008.1:0-13213 GCF_036446775.1 Candidatus Desulfatibia sp. | reverse complement strand
GTGGCCATCATGTTAGGCGGGGCGCCTGTAACCAAGGATACGGCGGACCTTTTTGGGGCTGACGGTTACGCGGAATCGGCCGGCAACGCGGTCCAGGAGGCCATCAAAATGATAAGCAGCCTCAGAAAATTGCAAGAGAAGGAAAAATAACACTCAATTGAGCGAAAAAGGCTCAATTGAGTGTTATTGGTTATTAGTTATCCGTTATTCGAAGAGGAATCCGTCACGGTTTTATATATCTATCAGCAATGAAGTATACGATCATTCATTGATATCCGCAAACCAATAACAAATAACGATTAACGGATAACGCCTAATCGAGTTTTGGATCGATTAGGGTAATAAGTTGTTTGTGCATCGGAAAAGGGAGAGGCGTGAATGGATGACAAAACAGCAAAAATAATTTTTCAACCCTCAGGCCGCAGGGGCGCGGTGCCAATGGGTATCAGCGTTATAGAGGCCTCACGATTGCTGGGTGCGGACATCGAAGCCCTTTGCGGGGAAAAGAAGGTTTGCGGCAAATGCAAGGTTAGGATTGAGGAAGGGTTTTTTGAGAAATACGGCCTCGAATCCAAACCATCGCATGTCAGCTCCTGGCAGGAAGAAGAAGATAAGTTCATCGACACCGAAGACCGGCAGGCGGGTTTTCGGCTGGGTTGCGTCACCAAGGTGCTGGGAGATCTGCTGATCTTCGTGCCGGAGGAATCCCGCGCCGGCAAACAGGTAGTGAGCAAGGCGGCGCGCGATATTCACATTGAACATAATCCTGCGGTAACATTGTACTATTTAGAGGTAGATAAACCGACGTTTGAAGATCCTACCGGGGATTATGAGCGGATCTGCGCGCAGCTGGAAAAACAATCCGGCTTTAAAGACTTAAGGATTGATATACAGACCCTGCGGCAGTTGCCCGCGGCCCTGCGCAAAGGGGACTGGAAGGTCACCGTCAGCGTTTGGATGGATCAAGAAGTTATTCGTGTGCGGCCGGGTAAATTTGAAGGCAGTTACGGCATGGCCATAGATGTCGGAACCACCACGGTGGCCGCCTATTTTTGTGACCTTGGCACTATGGAGGTGATCGACACCGTTTTCTTGATGAACCCCCAGTGCAAGTATGGTGAAGATGTAATGAGCCGCATCACCTATCACATGATGAATGCGGACGGGCTTGAAAAAATGAGCAACGACATCATCGCCGCGCTCAATTCGTTAATCGACCAAGCCATTGAAGGCACCCATCCGCCCAAGAAAAAGGTAAAGAAGAAAAAGGGCGAAAAAGACGCCGAACAGTGGATAGAAGTGCCGGAGAAGGGCAAAACGTACCGTCGTCTCACCAGGGAAGATATCGAGGATATTACCATTTGCGGCAATACCGCCATGCACCATATTTTGCTGAAGCTCGACCCCGAGCATGTGGGCATGGCCCCTTTCCCGCCGGTGATCCACCACAGCCTGGATATCAAGGCGCGCGACCTGGGCATTCATATCAACCCTTCGTCTTATATTTTTGTACTGCCCAACGAAGCCGGTTTTGTGGGTGCCGATAACGTCGGGGTTTTGATTGCCGAGGAGCCTTACAATAAAGATGAAATCCAGCTCATTATCGATATCGGCACCAACGGCGAACTGGTTCTGGGCAATAGGCATAAGCTCATATCTTCTTCCTGTGCCACCGGACCGGCCTTAGAGGGCGCGCAACTGAGCTACGGTATGCGTGCTGCACCCGGGGCCATGGAGCGGATCAAGATCGACCCGGAAACCCACGAAGTGGATTACAAGGTCATTGGAAGAGATGCCTGGCGCCAGTACTCCGAGCCCCAGGAAATGCAAGCCAAAGGCATCTGCGGGTCCGGGATTCTGGATCTATTGGCCGAGCTTTACAGCACCGGCATTATTACCAAAAGCGGTGTCTTCAACAAAAAAGGCCAGAAATCCGAACGTTTCCGCAAAAACCCGGATACCGGCCAGAATGAATTTGTGCTTGCCTGGGCCGCAGAGACCGGTATTAGTAAAGACATTGTGATCACCCAGAAGGATGTGCGACAGATACAACTGGCCAAGGGAGCTCTTTATGCCGGCTGCAAACTGATGATTCAGCGTATGGGAGTGGAGGGGGTGGATAAAGTGAAAATCGCCGGGGCCTTCGGCACGCACGTAGACCGTGAAAAGGCTCTGATCATGGGCTTATTTCCGGACTGTGAGATCAAAAAAATTGAATCTATCGGCAATGCCGCCGGAGACGGGTGCAGGGCGGCGCTTTTGAATCGAGAAAAACGCGCGGAGGCCAACTGGATATCGCGCAATGTGGAATATATCGAACTCACAATGGAGGAGAACTTCCAGCAGGAATTCATGAGAGCGATGCAGCTGCCGCATATGACCGATAAATTCCCCCATCTGGAAGGGCTTGTGCCCGCCAAAATTTTGCATCAAAAGTGATGCGCTAATCCTGAAAAACCTGGTCCTTCCCCGCGTGGCGGGATCTTCGATGGGACATGCCTGCCCCGCCTTGCGGGGGTCAGAGATATCCGGCTCTGCCAAAGACATTTACTACTGTAAAAACTATATATTTTCAGTGATTATTGACTTTATGTTCGCTGCAATGGTATATCAGCCTCAATAACTGCTTACGCTGAAAAGGGGCTGGAGGGAGATTCATTGACGCGAGGTATGACATCATGAAAGGAAAGGTCCGTGTTTTTACCGGGGATGGAAAGGGAAAAACCACGGCGGCTTTGGGTTTGGCAATAAGGGCGGCCGGTTCCGGGCTAAAAGTTTTTATTGCCCAATTCATCAAATCCCACGACTATAGCGAAATAAAGGCACTAAAACGGTTTTCAGACTTAATTACCGTGGAACAGCACGGACTTGGCCGCTTTATTGAAAAAAAACAAACAACGGCCGATATCGAAGCTGCACGCCGGGGGCTTGAAAAGGTAAAACGCATCATGTCTTCAGGTGAGCATAATGTCATCATACTGGATGAGGCCAACGTAGCCGTCAACTTATCGCTTTTAACGGAGCAGGATCTTTTTGATGTAATGGCTGCCAAACCAAAAGACATAGAGCTTATCATAACAGGACGGTATGCAACTCCTAAAATCATTCAAAAAGCAGATCAGGTTACTGAGTTTAAAGCGATAAAGCATTATTACCAAAAAGGTGTTAAAGCCAGAGTAGGCATTGAAAAATAGGCCTTTTACCCGGGTTTCGGGCAAAAAAAACGTGTATTTGTCAAAAGGATTATACCGGTAACGAGAACGGCGATGTAGGACGCACGCAACGCCTTAGTAAACGTATTATGTTAACCATGAAAACAACGATCGTCTGCGGCTTGCTCGGTGCCGGAAAAACAACATATCTCCAAAACGCCCTCCGCAACACCACCGAAAAGGTGGTGGTGATCGTCAATGACTTCGGTGCAATGGGGATTGATCAGGAAATCCTCTCCGCCCACGGTATCGACGCAGTGGAGCTGCCCAACGGTTGTGTCTGCTGTACGCTGAAGCATGACCTCCTCACAACAATCCAGCGGGTCGTTGGGCAGTATCATCCCGAGCACCTCATGATTGAACCCAGCGGCCTGGCATCACCAACCGGCGTGCTGGAGGTTTTGCAGACCTTGGCAATACGCCCGGTAGCGGTTGTGGGCATTGTGGATGCAACCGAGTTTCTCGAACTTCATGAGGCCGAAATCTTCGGCCCTTTCTTCCAAGAACAGGTTTGCTGCGCTGATCTAATTCTGGTAAACAAAACAGATCTTGCCGAACCTGAGAAAGTGGAGGTAACCTTGTCCATGGTGGCCAAGATGAATCCCAAGGCCGTTGTAATTCCTACGGTCCAGGCGGAGACGGAGATCGCCATGTTGTCCCCAGCGTCAGACACTCTCCCCAAAAAGAGCATCAAAGGCGGTGGCCATAGCCTCCAGCTCGAGACCGTGGCCGTGGAGATGCCGGATAACATGTCCTTAGGCCGGGCCATGGAGATTTTCCAAACGCTGGCCTCAGACGGATACGGACGCATCGTAAGGGCCAAAGCCCTGCTGCAAACAGAGGCCGGCCCTCACCGCTTTGATCTTGCCGGAGGCCGCCTGGAGTGTGCTGAGTTTCCCAAGACGGTCACATCGAGCCGTCTGGTTGTCATCGGCGAGAACCTGGATCAGGAAAAGCTTTTAGGGCTTGGCCGTCCCCGTTCATAGGTTCAGAGGTTCAAAGGTTCAGGGTTCAAAGGTTCAGAGGTTTTGTGTTCACCGCAAATCTGAGCACTGAAGTCCAGATTGAGATTTAGGCAGCGTTGGATCAACAATACATAACGAATGCTGAGTCAGACTGTGTATGATCATGCCGGACGCACCTGTGCTGCCATTGGAAGTTTCATCAAGTACTTGCTGGATTACGAGCAAGTTCAACGAAAGAAAGGTAACCCTGAACGGTGAACTCTGAACCTGTGAACGCCGAAAGTAAAGGTTTACAAAAAAAGCAACCCTGAACCTTTGAACCCTGAACCTGTGAACGCCTACAGCGCACCTATCACTGGTTTCTCACGAGTCCTCTTCATCCTCGCCGACAAACTCCATGTGAATGTTTTTTGCCACTGCCACGCCGGCCTCTACTTCAAAGGCCTTAAGGATACCACAAGGCACCGGACAGGCGACATGCTGCAGGCATGCGGAGGCGGCCCCATAGATCGGGTTCTCCGCGATTTTCTTGAAGGCATCCCTTGGAGTGAGCGGAGGCAGTTTAGCGCTGAGCGTCTTGACCGTCTCGCATTGGGATTCCACGGTGATGCAGAAGGCTTTGTCTTTTGTCTGTTTAACATTTACAACGGTGGTCATGCCGCAGACTCCAGGTGTTATTCGAAGCTTGGCCATGGGAATTTAACTGCTCCTTTTTGCCGATTTAAACGAAATTGTGCGGCGGCTGAAACGGAACGTTATTTTGAAAGCTGCGAAAGCCTTTCTTTTTTGCGCCTTTCAATCTCTTCCCCAAAAACCCAATCACGCGGGATTTCTTTATCTTTCCATTTATTTTTGCTCAGGTAGGTGGTGATCTGGCTGGCGAATATGTGTTTATACTTAGAAAACGGGATATAGACGATAAAGAGGAAAGCGAGAAGGACGTGGATTACCCAGGCGCCCTGGTGCAGAGCACCCAATGCGTTTTCCCCGACCAGCACTTTTATGGCACCGCCAAAAGCATAGCCGACCGGCGACCAGTCTGCTGAAGGGGGCTTTAAAACGATTATCCGTATTCCTTCAACGCAGAATCCCGTAAAGATTACGAAAAAAAGAAGGAACAGCAACATCCCGTCCAGAGTGCTTTTTACCATCCTTTCCGGTTTGTTTGTGTATCTCCTGTAAAGAGCAAAGCCTGTACCAATGAGAACCGAGGCTCCGGCGATATCGAGTACCAGTGAAAAGGAAAGCCATACACCCCCTTCAAGAAATGGAAAGACCCAATAATTAATGGTCCTGCCGATGGTGCCTGCAAAAAGGGCCGTAAACCCCCATATAATTCCCATGAGCATCAATCCTCTGAGAATGCTCCTGGGAAAAACTCGCTGAGCAAGCAGGCAGTCCGGGGAAAAAAACGTAGTGATACTCAGCCAGATGAGGCCCATGAAACCCTTGCCTTTGAGCTCCTGATCCACGTCTTGGCCTCGGCTCCAGATTCTTGTTTTATCCCAAACCCCTATGACAAAAATAATAATGGTCACACCGGCGAGCCCATAAAATACGGTGATCAACCCTTTCGGTATATTCCAAAATTCCTGCGCCATCTCACCCCCTGGCCGTTTAGGGCCACGTCATTTAAACAAGTAATTGTTTGGAATAAATAAAGTTACTGGCTTAATAAAATCATGAAAATTCCAAGCACCAAAATACAAATCTCAAACAAATATCAATGACCGAAATTCAAAATTCCAAACAGATAGAATGACGGCGAGCCATTCGACGCTACTCATGGCCGTGAGCCTGTCGAACGGACATCCAATAAGTGATTGTAATGTTTTGGTCATTGGAATTTGTAATTTTGATATTGTTTGTAATTTGAGTATTGTGATTTGGGATTTTAGTGTCGTATCCGGGAAAGCAAATCGCTTCTATCTGAATCAATTAGAGTTGACTTTGACGTTTCCCTATCTTGCCGCTAAGTTGTTTTACCGAAGACAAACCTTGTCTGCCTCTGCAATATTTTCCTGACAATAAAGGGGACGTGCCTACAATTTTTACAACTTTCCCCAAATTCGTTGGTCCCCAAGCATACTTCTCCAGAACCGTAATTCATGATCAATTTGCCATCATCCTCTTCAAGCGTATCTAGAGGATGAAAAAAAAATATACTCAGGATCTCCCTTTCCTCAGCGGGAACCCCCTCAAGATGGACTTGACAAAGCTTCATTTCTTTTCCTCATCCTATAGCAAGGCTGCTAAATATTGGGTAATATCGTTTACCTTCAAAGAACTTTGATGCTTTTTCCATTCCTCGACGACCGGGTTGGGCATCGCATGGCTCCTAATCGCCAGGTTGAGAAAGCAGACCGGACAATTGGTGAGGATGGTGTCGGCCCCGGTTCTTTCGGCTTCTATCACCAATTCCTTGGCTATATTGGCTGAAATATCCGAGTTTATCGCTCGCATACCGGCCGAACCACCACAGCATCTGCTGAGGGTACCATGTCTTTCCATATCCACCAGATTTATCCCGGGTACCGCTTTTAACAGTTTGCGAGGGGCATTGGTGATGGGCTTGCCCAGCAGCGGTCTGGCCATGGCGCAGGGATCATGATAGGTTACGGTTTCTTCAATCCTTTTTGTGAATTTCAACTTCCCATCTTCCACCCACTCAACTAAAAGTTCGGTTATGGTCAGGGTTTCAAAGGGTAGTTCGTCGCCATAAAAATACGGCCAGAGGTAATTCATAATATCCTGGCACATGGGACATGATATAACCAAACGTTTGATGCCCTTGTCTAAAATGCCGTTTACCATGTGGTTTGACAGTTCGGCCATAATGCTCCAATCACCGCCGCCCGTTACCTGGGGGAACCCACAGCACCATGATTGCTCCGGATCGAGCATCGTAAAAGGCCCCACCGCACTGAGCAGCCGGACCGCTCCTTCGGCCATTTGAGGCGCATCCCAGGCACACCCGCAGCCTTCATAATAGCCGATATCGGCCTTGTCGGCTATTTCTATATCATCCGGCAGCCAGATTTTATAGCGATGAGTAAGGGCAAAGGGAAAGGGAGAGCGGAATTTATCGTAATTTTGTACAGGCCCCTTTTTAAGCATTTCGGGGCATCCGAGCTCTGATTCTGCGATTTTACGGCGAATGCTCCACCACAATTTCTTGAGGTCGATTCCGGCCGTACAGACCTCTCCGCAGCTTCCACAAAGTACACATTTCCATAAAGCATCCTGAAATTTCTGCAGCACTTCCGGCCCCGGTGTTTTGCCGGCAAAAATTTTTCCCTTTAAGCTTTGGGTTTGTTCAATAAACTCCTTGTAGGCGTGTATTCTCACCGGGGGCGATATGCCGGGATCGCGGGTGACATCCTGGACCGGACACCAGGTGAGACATTCATTGCATCCAATGCATGCGTCCAATTCGATAAGCTCTTTTTTGGTGAGGTCTGCCACAAAATCGAAAGGTTTTTCCGTCATCGTCTGTGCCCCTTTCTGTTGAATGATAAAAATTTCTAAAAGCGCATATCACGATGTAATATGCATGTCAACGAAATGTTCAACTGCGGCCGTCAAGGGATAATATAATATAACCGTTCACGGGTTCAACGTTCAGAGGTTATCGGTTCACCGAATATCTGACCGTTATCAAGTAGATACCGGCCCTGGGCGTAAATCAAGACCGCTGGTTCAGTTTTCAGCACCCGTAATTTTTTACTCCTAACGCCCATGAAATCCAATCTCAAATCTCAGACCTCAGGCATTTTTGAATTTTTTTCGGCAAAGCCTTTTGTAAAGGCCAACCAAAGCCGGGTTCTTGGTTGGTCTGCCTGCCGGACAATTTTTATGTTGAAATCAATACCACTTCGTAGTATACAGGGCAGGCAGCATCACCGTTAGGTATTAACACCGCTCAATAAGGATTATGGCGCGGAAGATTCAGATAGGGGATAAGGAGGATTTTATGACACCCAAAGAAGTAATACTGACTGCTTTTGAAGGGGGAACGCCGGAGAGAGTTCCGGTAACCCTCTTCGGTGGTGGAATGTGGAGCGTTCACAACTGGGGATCAACTTTTGAAGACCTTTCTCAGGACGCTGAAAAGATGACCCGGATGCTCGTTGATTCGTGTGAAAAACTGCAGTGCGATATTGTATATGTCGGTTCCGGATATAACAATTTCGTGGCTTCGGCCCTTGGCGGGAGGATTAAGTTCCGTGAAATGGGCGCACCGGACCTTGAAGACCCGCTTATTGGCGCGGAGGAAGACCTTGAAAATCTCAACATAGCGGATATTGATGAGGATGAAACCATTAATACCGTCAAAAAGGCTTTGAAAAAAACAAAGGAAAAAATTGGGGACCGGTACGTGGTTACCATGACAGCCTGGGGGCCTTTTACGATAGCGGCCAGACTCTTTGGAGAAGAAGATATGATGCGGGCAACTTACAAAAACCCGGCCCTGATTGAAAAAATTCTCAATTTTTCGACGGAACTGCTCATCCATCTCTTTGAACCTCTGGTAGATGATGGAACCCTTGAAGTTATCAGCCTTGCCGATCCTACTGCCTCCGGGGACCTGCTGTCAAAAAAACAGTTTGAACGGTTTGCCTTGCCTTATTTAAAGATCTTTATCGACTGGGCCAAATCGAAACATATTCATACGCTTTTGCATATTTGTGGGAATACAACCGACCGGATTGACCTGTTCCCTCACACCGGCGCCAGCTGCATCAGCCTTGATCACAAGACGGATATTGCCAAAGCCAAGGAGGTTTTGCACGGAAAGATGTGTTTTGCAGGCAATGTTAATCCCGTAGATGTCCTACTTCGGGGGAGCGTTGACCTGGTTGAAACCACTTGTAAGCAGATTGTCGAGACTGCTGGAACTGATGGTTGGTTTGCTCTGATGCCGGGCTGCGATATCCCCCCCACGGTTCCGTATGAGAACATCGTCAAATTCATTCAGGTGGCAAAGGAATGGAGATTATAACCTAGTGAACCTAACAAGGAAAGGAGGTGAGTGCTTTTAGGAAATTAATCCGGTATAAGAAAAGTCCAAAAAAGAAATTTTTGAAACCATTTAACCAGTCTGGCCTTGCGGCCGACGATAACAGTAAAGGAGAGAATAATGACTGAGGGAAAAAAATTAACTTCAGAAGAAGCCGGTCAGTACATGGAAGATCATATGCTCTTTACTCCCAGAATGTTTAAGATCATCAACCAGTTTAACCCTGATGCCGGCAAGGGCTTTGCAGACTTTTATGAATCTTTCTTTCGGGATGGAGCACTCTCGAGGAAAGTCAAAGAATTGATCTTTATGGCCGGCGGTGTGGCCTACATGTCCCCACGGTGTATCATTCATGTCCTTCCGGCTATAAGAGCGGGGGCCACTAAAGAGGAGGTTTTTGAGGCCGCCTCCATCGGCTGTCTTCTCGCAGGATTCGTGCCCAATGGCCCCGGCATCCCTTATGCCTTTGAGTATGCAGCCAAATGCTATGATCTGGCAGTAAAGATAGAAAATGGCGAAGAGTGGGAGTATCTGCCGGAGACCAAATTTGAGCGTGGTATATATTAAGGGTTTGTAAGACATTAACGCGTTCAGGTCCAAATGGTAAATAACCGGACCATCAACCTAACCAGGTGCAGGGTTTATAACCTGCACCTGTTCAATTTTACGGGATATAGCAGTTCTCAAAATAACCTTCCGTTTTTTTTATTGTTCGAGAACTATTCACGAGCTGTACTCTGCAATTTATGCACATCGCTGAAAAACCCTCTAATGCCTTTGATACGTGACGCGTATCCTGGCTGAACAGACTCTCATCTTCAGGTCTGGATTGAAGCCGGGGTATGCGTTTAGGTGTCGGTACGGCTTCATAAACTCCTATATAAGATCTTAAGTTTCCTGCTAATAGTGCCGATAATATAAATTAGCAATGATTGTTCTTTACGCTTAAAACCTAAAACGTGACGAATTCGGCTTTTTGCGAATTCATCAAAATATAACAGCCCCTTATATGTCTTGAATAAAATAGTTTAAAGAATTAAGTCCCATGGACACTTATACTGCTCCCCCAATAAAAGCCTCTAAATTCACCCCTTCGAAATCGCTTGATGAGTATCCCGAAGATTCCATAAAAAAGATCGCCGTCCTTTTTACGGATATAGTGGGTTCCAGTAAATTTTTTAAATCCCATGGAGATACAGCCGGTCGTAAAATGCTCAGGCAGCATCAGGAGGTGGCTTCTCCGGCCGTTGTTGAACATGGCGGCGTAGTTGTTAAGGTTTTGGGTGATTCCATCATGGCTTATTTCTCAAATCCGCAAGAGGCCCTTAAGTCCGCAATAAAAATTCAACAAAAATTTCAAAGCTTTAATCAGAGGAAAGAGCCCCGTTATCAAATTCATATTCGAATGTGCATTCATTATGGCGATGGCATTGTCGAAGATAAGGATATATTTGGTGATGTCGTCAATATGGCAGCTAAATTCCTTCATCTCGCGGGTGGTGATCAGATTTTTGTTTCACATGAATTATACAAACAAGCCCAGGGGCTACCTTCCCTCCATTTCGAAGCGGTCGATCTGTCAAGTAATAAAAATATTTTAAAAGGGCTGACCATATACAAGTTAATCTGGGATGAAACCGTCACTTTTGATCCTTATGTTAAAACATTACTATATTACAAGCCTGTGTGGGAGCTTGGTGAAAGTCACTTTGCCAAAGCATGGGACAGTCTGATTGACAACAAGGATGATTTATGGGCAGGTCAAGTAGAGAAGGAAAATATCCTTGCTGATAAATCTGTGGCGTTAATTGTAAAAGACCCCCTCTCGTCATTGCCTTTGGCCATGGATGTCATGAAGTTTCTCAACTCAAAGCTTGAGAAAGATAGCCCGCCCTTTCTTCCTCTACAAATTATCGTTGATTCAGGTACCTATGTGAGAGCCGACCGGCTGGACCTTGAAGACCTAAAAGTTGACTGGGAAGAAATCAAACCGGGAAACATCTACATTTCCTTCTCGGCCTATACGGCCATGGGAGAAAGTGAAGCTTTTTCCGTTTTCCCCAAGCCCGATCAAAAGCATCCCCAATCCTTTTATAAAGTAGACCTTAATGATCAACTCCAAAATGAACCCGGCCTCTTTTTATACCAGAATGCTCTTGCTCAAGGGGAATATCCCCCCTGCTATTACTGCGGCGACAGAAAACATTTGACCGCAAGTTGTCCATCGAAACAATTCTCAAAGATAACCCATGTTATGAAAGATCTGGGTTATTTGCCATTAGAAGAAATAAACAAATTATTTTTCAATTATCTTACAAAAACAGATATAAAGGCTGGGGATGGGGTTGAGCCTTTGAGTAAGTCAGACCGAGCAGCTCAATGGGCCTACAATGGCTTTTGCGAGCTCAAAATGGTTTATCAACTGCGTTTCTTAAGATTGCTCTGGAGAACCGGGGAGGATAGCTGGAACAATATTAAGGAAAGTAAAAAGGAGACGGCCAAAGGTGGCCTAATCTGGTTAGGTCAGGATTGTCTGCGAGTCTCTAAGCTGGATCAGGCCGAGACAATACTATTAAACGCCCTGGAAAAACACCCGCACGATTACAGGGTTCATTGTGCTATGGGGTTTTTGCATGTGGAGGGCAAAGACTTTCTGGAGGCAAAGCACTATTTTAGCAGGGCTCTTGAATATGCCGAAACAAGGCCCCAAAAAATCTTTGCCCATTTTTTGCTTTCACGCCTTTACTGTCTGAACAATGACCTCGGCAAGGCCGAAGATCACATTAATAAGATATTGCACATAGAACCTGGTTGTTCTGAGGCCGTTTACCAGGACATTATATTTCAATTCAGGCAACAGAAAAATGCCGAGGCACTACGGAGACTGATCAAGCTTATCAGTAATGATCGAGAATATTATGTATATGCCTTAATCGATCCGGAATTGGCAGCTTATAATGAAATAATTCATCCGGAACTGAACAATCTATTAAATGAGGCTCGAGAAGAGGCCGAACAAATTCGGGCAGAAGCCGAACAGAAAGCAAAAACATTAGAAAAGCAATTAACGGCAGAAGAAAAAAAGGCAAATGATCCCAGAGCTCTATTTCTAAAAATTGAAGAGCTGGCCAAGGCTGATAGTTATTTCAACTACCTGGATATTATTTATTACGGAAGTTCTATCATCGATATAGGGTCCAGGTACCTGGAAGACCGCAGAATGAAACTCTTGAGGGTGCTCAATGAATTAAGACCAGGTGTTAAGAGCTGTATAGTTGCCGTCAATAATTTTTCCAACCGTAATTTAATCGCCGCTATATCTCGGAAATTAAAAAATATTCAGATAAAAATGGATGATAATGAGACGATAGCAAGGGGTAGTGATCCGGAAAGGTTAAAGGATGCCTTTGTGCAGGCCAATAAACTTGCCAAAGAATTGAAGCAAGTTGAATCGGAATTAAAAAATCTACATAAAACCCAGCAGATGTTGTTTTTTATCACTAAATTTTTTAAAAATACTTTTATTTTTCAGTCGGTTAACCTGCTGATCGTCTTCCTTCTTTTTCCAATTTGTACCTATTACCTGCACTTTTTTTTGCCGGAAATTAGGATTACGCCTGAAACTATCTGGGAATACCAAAAAATAGTTATGATATTAGGTGGATTTTCGGGTCTGTGCTTGGCCCTGATGCTAAGCACAAAAAATATGCCCGAAGAATAATCTTTATTTACGAATTGTTTTTTCTGTTGGGAGGGTAAAGCAAAAGCGGCTCCCCTTTTGGTTTTCACTTTCAACCCAGATTTTTCCTCGATGGGCATCCACGGCCATCTTACAGAAGGTCAACCCCAAGCCGGTTGTGTGCACGCGCCCCTCGCTTTTTTTATCAAGCTGGAAATATTTGTCAAAAATACGTTTGCGGTGCTCGTCCGGCACGCCGGGGCCGTTGTCCTGGACGAAAAATTTGATCTCCGAAGACGGCAAATACTCAAACCCCACCTCAATGGTATCATCCGGC
>NZ_JAZFTO010000007.1:0-23133 GCF_036446775.1 Candidatus Desulfatibia sp. | reverse complement strand
TCGAATAATTCAGCAAAGGGAACTCTCCCAAAGCGCTCCGATAGCTTTGACCAGGTGTCTACCGCGCCGGGTATGGTAACCGCACCCCAACTCAACGCCGGGATGGTTTTTTGTCCGGCGAATTGTTCCGGCGACAAAGCCTTGGGCGACCTTCCGGACCCGTTAAGCCCGCTGAGCCGTTTTCCATCCCACACGATTGCGAAGGCATCGCTGCCAATACCATTGCTGGTAGGTTCCACCACAGCCAGTGTAATCGCCGCCGCCAACGCGGCATCTACGGCGTTGCCGCCCTTGCGCAACATATTCAATCCCGCTTGAGCGGCCAGCGGTTGGGATGTCGCAACCACATTTTTCGCAAATACCGGCATCCGCTGAGATGCATAAGGAAAATCCAATGAATAAGTCATTTGTGAAGGCCCTCCTTAATTATGTTAATCGCTCAAAACCTACCACACTACCGCAAAGGATCTCTTTAAAAGGCGGCATTGGTAAACGTAAGATTAAAAAAATGTCACCCATTAAAATGATAGTCAAGAGAAAAAACCGCGCCTCTTGGGAAAATACACTTTTTCGTTTGAGCCCCGCGTGAACGGCGTGAGGATCTCGAGGCTTTGCTGCCATTTAAGCGCGAAGATACCGCCGGCCTTTTCCGGGTGCGGGCAACTAAACGGCATGGATGGTGCGACCACCGCGGCTAACCAGATCTTGTCAAGCCAAAACCACGCACAGCTTGGGATATGAACAGGAGGTTTATGGTATGAGGTGTTTGATAAAGCCTTGACAAACAGCCTCCATTAGGATTTTATCCAAAAAAAGTAAAAGATGTAGGCAGGCTTTTATCACGGCACACTGTCATTGAGTAATGGAGGACAAATGAAACCAATTTTGCAGTTGGCTTTAGATTTTGTAGATTTGAAACGGGCTCTGAAGAACGCCCAGGCCGGAATCGCCGGTGGAGTTGACTGGCTTGAAGCGGGCACGCCTCTTATCAAGAGCGAAGGGCTTCACGCCGTCCGGGAACTGCGCCGACTTTTTCCAGACGCAACCATTGTCGCCGATATGAAGATTATGGACACCGGACGGGTGGAAGTTGAAACCGCCGCCAAGGCCGGTGCAAATATTGTAGATGTGCTGGGTGCATCCAGCGAGGCTACCATCAGGGAATGCATCCAGGCGGGCAAAAACTATGGTGCCAAGATTGTAGTGGATATGATTGCGGTGGATGAGGTCCTGTCCAGAGCAAAGCTTGTTGAGGATCTGGGGGCCGACTATGTATCGGTCCATTGCGCCGTTGACGAGCAGATGGAAGGCAAGGATCCTTTTGATACGTTGCGGCAGGTAACCCAGGCATTGTCGATTCCGGTGGCGGTGGCCGGCGGCATTAATTCCGAAACAGCCGCCGACGCGGTGGAGGCCGGGGCCGCCATCGTTATTGTAGGTGGTGCCATTAGCAAAGCTCTGGACCCTGAACAGGCAACCCGCGAAATTCGCCAAGGACTGGACACAGGCAAAAGCATCAGTACCACCCTTTTTAAGAGGAAGGGCGAGGCTCAAATCCGGGAGATTCTGGAACTGGTATCGTCGTCTAATCTCTCCGATGCCTTGCACCGCAGTGGTTTTCTGCAGGGAATTCGACCGCTTTTTCCAAGCATCCGGATGGTTGGTAAGGCCGTTACAGTGAGAACTTATCCGGGAGATTGGGCCAAACCTGTCCAGGCCATTGATGTGGCTGATCCAGGAGATGTTATCGTCATCGACGCCGGCGGTGCGGGGCCTGCCGTTTGGGGAGAACTGGCAACTTATTCGGCCTTGCAGAAGAAGCTGGCTGGAGTTGTAATCGACGGCGCTTTAAGGGATAGTCCTGAAATCATGGCCCTTAAATTTCCGGCTTTCAGCAGACTTGTCATGCCCAATGCAGGCGAACCCAAAGGGTTTGGGGAGATGGGGGTACCAGTGACAGTCGGCAATGTGCGGGTAGAGCCGGGAGATTGGCTGTTGGGCGACGACGACGGTGTGGTTGTGCTGCCTCAAGCCCTGGCGGTGGAGTACGCCAACCGGAGTATGGATGTGCTTGAGAGGGAAAACCGTATCCGGGAAGAAATCAAAGAGGGGAGCACTTTGAGCAAAGTGACCGAACTGCTGCGCTGGGAAAAGAAATAGCGATCCGCTGATAAACTCAGCCAAGGGGCATCTGTCAGTGGAACGGCTTTCTTTTCACAGGAGTCTTTCCAACTGTAGAGGCGCCCGGCAGGGCGCCCCATAATAACATCTTTACCCTTTTCTTTGAGTTTTGAAATGTCATCGGTCAGGCGAATGCCGGCAACCACGTCTTCTCCTTGAGCGTTGGCGAGGTAATCACCTTCGATTCTCTCCCGTTGTGCCGTTACGCGTCAACGCCAGGCCTGTTCCAATTGTTCGAAATTGGCCTTGATCTCTTCGCTCCCGCTGATGATATCACCATGCCCCGGCAACAACCATTCTACATCGAGCCCGGCCAACCGTTTAATGCTTTCCTTGAGCTGTGCACCGTTTCCTCCGGGCAGATCCGTACGCCCGAACCCCCCTTTAAAAACCAGATCTCCGGTAAACAGCAGCTTCTGGTCCGGCCAGTATATGGAGACGGAACCCGGTGAGTGCCCCGGCGTGTGCATTACCAAAAAATCAAAGCCACTTATCGAAATATCGCCTTCTTTAAGAAAAAAAGCGGGTGCTATTGATTGGGAGGTTAAGCTCAAAGGAGTCTTTGGGTAATTGTCCATAGATTTTAAGAATTGCCAGTCCTTGTTATGCAGAGTTACCAGGGCGGGCTTTTCCTTAAAGAGCTCAGCAGCCTCCAGGTGATCCGGATGGGCATGGGTGCCTATGACCAGACCGATATCGTCGAGCGCCAGCCCTAATTCTCCCAGCCCTTTGTGTACGTGCTCAAACAGGCCGCTGTGCCCGGGATCGATGAGCATGCGGGTTGGTCCCGCAATCAAATAGGTGTTGCAATTGTTAGCAGTCGTCGACCGCCAGATAAAGCCATAAACGTTTTCGTTAATTTTCATTTGATAGCTCCTCAATCAATAACCAAAGGATGCAGTTTTGTGCTTTAAAAAAATGCCGCTTCAACGGCAATCCAATTTAAACCGTGTAGAACTCGAACATTACAAAAACGACTTGTGTCCGTAGTCCATTGTCCGTGGTCAGTTGTATGCGCATTTTTAAATGCTTAGATCGAGCATAGGTTTCAACGATGGCGCTTTCATGTATACTTGAATTTACAGCATTTTCTATCCTATGCTACGGACAACTGACAACTATCAACGGACATTACCCCGCAACGAATCAATCGGAACATATTTATGGAAACCGCTATAAAGGTATCTAAATTAAGGGACCATCTATTGCCGCAGCCCGGCATCCACATTCTTGCCTGTGGGTTCCGGGGGCAGGCGCGGCTTGAAAAAAAAGTTCTGCTGGAGAGATTGGACGACCTTGTCGATATTATTTACCGCTTTTCTGATTTCTTGAATCCCTCGCGATGTAGAGCGGGTAACTTCGGGTATATCCTGACTCCCCTTTTCGATATTGGCCAGAATGATTTTAAGCGTGCCGACAGCATCTTCAACATCTTTCATGGTTCGTTTGATATTCGGCACGCTTTCTAATATCTCTTTTTCGATCTCATGCAGCGTCGCCAGGGTCTCCTTCATCTGATCAGCGGTTGCAGGCGTTTTAGCAGAGGCTTCGGAAAGGTTTCCAATGATTTTTCCGACCTCATCGAGGTTGTCGTGGACTTGATCCAAAAGGGCGCTCGATTTTATTAAGCCGCCCACCGTTCCCTTGCCGGCATCGATCTCGTTGATCATCTTTTCGACCTGTGCCAGCAATGAGTTGAGACTTTCAAAGGCCGTAAAAAAAGGACCATGAGGGTCTCGCAGGATTTGAACGATCGATGTGATTTCCTGAGCCGCCATGATAATCATTTTGGCGGTCTTTTCGACCTGAAACTCACTAAGATAATCGGCTATCGATTTTTTCTTCTCAGAGGGTATGACTCCGCCTGCTTGAATCAGGGGTGCATCGTCTTCGCCGGGTATGATGGCAATATGCTCGGCACCCAAAACCGTAGGGCTCTGGACAGTGGCGGTGGTGCTCTTTTTGATTCTTGATCTGAATTCGTGCAAAATGCCCAGCTTGATTTTTACCTTGTCCCCTACCAGAAGTATCTTTTTGATTTTGCCGATGTTGGTGTTGAACAGCTTTACCGGCGTATTGACTTCCAGGTTATAACTTTGGTCAAAAATGGTATAATAGGTTATATAGGTTTTAAACCAGCCTTTGCCCCGGCCGATGACGATCACAGTCGTCAGCAGCAGCATGGCAATGCAGATGATAAATATTCCAACAGCTTTTTCTTTTTTGTCAAACTTTAGTTCCATGACGTATTGAAATTACAGTTTATGGATGGAAACTATTACATCGGAGCCTCGGCCAAAGTGCCGTCTGCAATCAGTACCTCTCTATTGGCAAAGGCTTCAATAAAGTTTTGATTGTTAGAGAAAAAAACAACCCCATGCCCGTGTTCAAGGGTATCTTTAAGAATTTCGTTAAAAAGACCGAAGCTGTTGTAGCCGAAATAATCTTCCGGGCGTTCAAGGAGCAGAACGTCAAAAGATTTAGTAAGTTCCCGAATGGCGATGGCAATACGCAAATCAACCGGGCGCAATTCACCGGGGCGAACGTCAAGCTTATCTTCAATATTAAAAATTTTACATAATTTCAGGGCTTTTTCATCTATGTCCAATGAGAGTGAATTCTCGAAGTAGGATCTCATTAATAGCAGGTTTTCCCTGACTGTTTTGTTGCTGAGCATAGCGGAATCCTGGCCGACATAGCCGATTTTCTTTTTAAAGGCAAGGAGATTGCGATAGTCTGAAAAATCTATAGTTTCACCCATATAGCGGTATGTGCCGCTTTGAGGGCCGACCAGCGTTGCCAGGGTTTTTAGAAAAATGTGAGCGTCATCCGCTACATCAGCCTTGATGGCACAAGCATCGCCCTCCGCCAGGGTAAAATAGATGTCTTTAAGAGAGTTTCCAAACCCTTCGCCGACAAGACTGTAATTAGAAAGTTCTATCAGATACACGTTGCTTCCTACATATAAAAAATGGCGGATATGATGATGTTGCCGATCAGGCAGAAGATCACGCTCTCAATGGCTGCTTTGGAAGTTCCTACCGGGATTTCCGTAATATTTTTCTTGATATCGAATCCGTGGTGGAGGCTTGTAACCGTAATAATGATCCCAAAGCAAAGGGCTTTGACAATGCCTACCGCAATATCGGCTGCCGTGATGGCCTTGCCGATCTGATCAAGAAAGTTTCCCATGGGGATGTTGGTTATGAGCCATATCAAACCGTACCCGCCTATAATCGACACCAGATCGAATACTATAAAAAGACAGCATACCGCCGCAGTTATTCCGACCATCCTGGGGAGGCAGACGATCCGCATGGGGTCAAGACCTGCCATTTCAAAGGCTTCCATTTCGTGGAGAACATTCATGTAACCGATTTCGATCGTAACGGCCGTGGCAGACCTCAGGATAACCAGAAAGGCTGTAATGATAGGGCCGAGTTCCCGCACTATCAAAATAACGGTGATCTTGCCAAGGTCGTAATGCCCTGCATATTTGGCAAATTGTACAATCAGTATGCTTCCGATCAGCAGGGCAATCGGAATAATAATCGGGAGCGCTTCCACACATGTGAAATATATCTGTTCCAGCACCACCCTTCTGACAATCACTCGGCCGGTTTGCGGTCTTTTGAAAATCAGCGTGAAGATTCGATAAGTTAAGGCGCACAAGTCTAGCACGTGATTGACGGATTTTATGGTTTTTCGGCCGATGCTCCCTAAAATTTGTTCCATATGAAATTTTACAATATACAACATACAAAGGTCAACCCAATTGGCCTGATAATTAGGGGCAGCCCGCATGCATCCGGTGTTTGGTGTTTTTGTTTTGCCTGCAATATATGCCGGCATATCAGCTTTTACTATTTTAAGCGATAATGCGGTTGTAATACTGCCGGCAATATACTGTAAATATAATACAAAACAAAGTTTCTGCTCAACTTTTGATGATTATTTGGCTTGTCATTTTAAATTGAGTGTGCCATATTTAAACGCTTTGAAATAAATAATTATATTCAAGCCTTTCAATCTTTTCACATAAGGAAAAATCCGGACCATGAAAAAAATCGTTTTCTATGTAATGACAGCTCTTTTCCTTTTTCCAGCGGGCCTGCAGGCCGGGAAAACGGTTACGGCCAAAGGGTTGAGTTTTTTTGAACCCGGCCGAGAGTTAATCGCCCGTGAAAAAGCTTTAGATGAGGCCAAACGCTCGGCCGTCGAAAAAGCCATGGGCACTACCATTGAGTCCAGAACTGCCGTAGAAGATTTTCAGGTGATCAAAGATCAGATAATGAGCCGTTCGGCCGGGTATCTTAAAAATATCAAAATTATTGAGGAAAACAAAACGGATCTGGGCACTTACGAGATCACGATCCAGGCAGAAGTTGAAATTCCGGACCTTGTCGACGATTTAGACCGATTCAAAAAAATTCTAAAATGGCAGAAAAACCCGCGCATAAGCGTTGTTGTCGAACCGGGCTTGAAGGCCGATTACCTGCCCACCGCCAAAAAGACGGCCAATCAGCTTATCGAGCGCTTAAAACATGACGGCTTTAAAGTTTTCAAATATTCAAAAAAAAGTAAAAATCAGATGGGTCTTTTGATCGGACTGAGTTTGGAACTCTCCACCCGCAAGACCACCTTTCAGGGTCTTGAACTTACCCTGAATGAGATCAGCCTCAGCACCAATATTTACCGCCCCGGGGATGAAGAAATTCTGGCCACCGCCAGTGCGGTGAAGTCCATGCCGGGAGAAAACAGACTTCAGGTTCTGGACAAAGGTGCAAAATTCTGTATCGATAAAATTTGGGGCCAACTGCGCAAGAAACTTTCCAGGCTCTGGGAAAAGGAATTGTACAGCGAAAGAGATATCTATCTAATCGTGAAAAAAATTGAATCACATAGCGAGGCCCTGGAAATCGGTGCAATTTTCAAATCCGATGTCAGCGGTATTGTGGACGCTCAATTAATCGGTTTTCGCAACAAAAAGGCCGAATACAATTTAAAGTACCGTGGCTGGCCCGAGCAGTTGTTAAATGAAATCCAGATGGCCTATTTTAAAAACAAATATTTTGAGCCGAAGCTGGAAACCATTCAGGGAAATCAAATCACTATAACAAAATAATATTAATTTTCGCTATAGGGAGACGAAAAATGAACAAAAGGATAAATTTCCACATAGGGCTTTCCATTTTGTTAGCGGTTTTTCTTTTTGGCTGTGCTGCCGCAGGGAAAAAACATTATGATACCGGCTTGCAGCTTAGCTCGGCCGGCAAATACACCGAGGCGATCGCCTATCTGCAGCAGGCCATCGAAAAAGAACCGAATAACAAAGAATACCAAAAGGCGCTTACTGATATTAAGAGTAATTTGATTGCCAATTATGTGACCGCGGGTTCTGAAGCACTTGGTTCCGAATCTCCGGTTACCATAGGAGCCATCAACAGGGCCAAGGATAAGCTTGCCAAGGCCCAGGAGATTGATCCCGAACACGCTGATGTCGCAAACCTGGCGGCAAGGATTGCAAAGCAGCAAGATGTGCTGCTGTCCGAAGTGAAAGCGCTCTATACCGGCGCCAAACAACAGATAGACGCCGGGGATTGGATCAAGGCCTATTTTAACTTGCGGCAAATTCAAAGTCGATTCCCCAATTACGAGGATTCGTTCCAACTTTTAAGGCAAGCTGTCGACCAAGGATCACAGGCTTCTTATCAGCAGGCCAAAGAGTTGTTTGACCGGGAAGATTTTGCGGGGGCCGGGGAACATCTGCGCAAGACCTTGGCTTTAAAAGGTGATCACGGACCCGCGCGCGAGCTTTTAAACCTGGTCCAGGAACGCGACAATAAAGATTATTTTGTCCGCCAGGCCCGCGAAGCGGTGATGGCACAAAAATGGGACCGGGCCGTCAAAACTTATCAACGCGCCCTTGCATACGAACCTGACAACAATACTTTAAGGAAGTTGATCGGCCTTGTGCGCACAAAGGCCGGAGAATTTTATGTCCGCAAGTCCAGGAGCCAGATGGACGATGGGTGGCTGCTCAAGGGTTTTGAAAGCTTTAGCCTGGCCAAAAAATATATGAATGCTCAGAGTGATTTCCAGCTTAACACTCTTAAGAAAGACCTTACATCCCGAGCCGCCTATACGGCTGAAAATTTCAAGGAGCAAGGTTTGTTCGGCGGCGCCTGGTTCTGGTATGGAAAAATTCAAAGCATCGATCCGGATTATCCCAAACTTTTCTTTCTTACCCAGGCCATGGAAGACAATATTCAGCAGAGGGTCCAAAAATCGATTGCTGTGTTTGACTTCAACAGTCCGTCCAACAACGCAGATGCCGGAATTATCGTTGCCAACAATCTGATAACCTATCTGTTCAAGAACGCCAGCGGAGATATCAAGATTCTGGAACGGGAAAATTTAAAATCGATCCTTGAGGAGATGAAGCTGGGACAGATCGGTGTGGTCTCCGGCAATACCGCCAAGCAGATGGGCAGCGTTTACGGAATCGATGTGGCTATCATGGGCAGCGTTCTGTTATATAATGTAGATGCGACCTCCTCGGAAGGGACCAAATCGGTGCGCTATAAGGTGGGCACCAAGATCGATGACAACATCGATTATTTAAACTGGAAAGCAAGAAATCCCAAACCCACCCCCATGCAGCTTTCGAAGGCGCCCCCGGCTAAAATAACAATACCGGTATATACGGAAAAGGATTACAAAGTTTCCAAACATAAAAAAGTCGGATTTGTGCAACTCTCTTTTCGCATTGTAGATGTGAGCACCGGAGAAAACATCCAGGTCAAAACCATAGAGGCCAAAGAGACCGTGGAGGATGAAACCAGCGCCGGCCTTCCGGAGGCCAAAATCAAATTCGATCCCCTGGAAATTCCTACGGATACCGAGATTCTTCAAAAAATGACGGAAAAGGTGGTGGCCGACCTGGGCCGGGAGGCATTGAGCCCGCTGAAGAATCTGGAGACGAAATCTTTTCAGGACGGTGCCAAGCTATTGCGCCGCCGCGCTAATCTCAAAGCGGCCGAAAGCTTTATCGATGCCATTTTTGACGAAAAAATGAAACGCGTTCAGGGATCTCCTTTATCGTCCAAAGCACAGGAGCATCTCGAGTATATTTTCCTTAATTATAAAGTCCGAATAGGGGGCTAATGTATGTTCCGTGTCAGGAACATTGCGGTGACGGCAGTCGTGGTTGTTGCAGTGCTCTGGGGCGCAGCTTATGCCGGGGCCGCCCGCAACGCTCTGGCAATTTTTAATCTCACACCTACCAACATGGAGGCCATGGGATATGATGGTGATATTTTATATGCGTTGATATCCGCCCTGGAAAGGCAAAAAACAATTGAACTGATGTCCAGGCGCGACATGGAAGAAATTCTTTTTCAGGCGGGGCTGGTTCAGGGCGGTGGTACGGCATCGGTTGCTGAAGCCGGCAAAGCCCTGGGGATCAATTTTATCCTTTTCGGAAGTGTCACCAAAAAACCCGGGCGGATTCTGGCAACACTCAAGCTCATGGACGTTGAAAATAAGCGGCTGATTAAAACCTGGAATAAAAGTTTTGCCGGGCGTGGAGCCATTTTGAACGAAATCCCGAAATTTGCCGCAGAGTTGACCGACACAATCAGCAACAGGGAAGAATCGTATGCCGTTCCTGCCGCGGCTGCGGCCCAGATTGCAGTTAAAATTGAGAATCTTAGAGCCAAAAGCCAGGGGAAAAAGGTCTTGCTGACATGGAAATTTGACCCCTCCCAACCGATTGTCGGCTTTAATGTCTACCGCTCGGAAAACTCAGAAGGTCCCTATCAGTATCAGGGCCAAACAGACCAGAACCTCTTCGATGATGCCAAAATCAAGCAAGGTAAATCCTATTACTACCGGGTAGGGCTTAAGCTAAGTTCCGGCGAGGAGATTAAGAGCAGCCTTACTGCCCAAATCAAAAGCGCCGGTGAAAAAATTCCCCATCCACCGCTGGTTATGGGCGGCATAGGTTACATCCGGCGTACGGAAATTAAATTCGTCCCCTCGCTGATGAACGAGCAGGAAAAATTTAAGATAAAAGCATACAAAGTCTACCGCAAAAAAAGTGCCGACAGCAGTTGGAAGAATATATCTTCCGTCAGTGCCAAAATGACATCTCAATCGGAACTGGCCTTCAAGGTTGAAGACAAGCAAGACTTAGAGGACGGTGAGACTTATTTTTATGCGGTTGCAAGTTTGGACAAGAAAAAACGGGAAAGCCCGATGTCGGATCCGGTAATCGTGAAAACGATTGACCGCCCTGTTTTAAAGATTGAGCAGGACAACCTTTTAAGGAAAATAAGCATTGCCTGGGAGCCCCAGGAAAACATTGCAGGGCATTACCTGTATCGCAGGCAGGGCCAAAATGAATGGCGCAAGGTGGCCAAAATTAGAGCCCCTGCAAAACCCGGCGTTACAGATAAGAAAGGTCTTGAGGATGAACAAACCTATCAATATCACCTGACAGCTTATGATGCTAAAGGTGAAAGCGGCCCCTCAAATACCATCCAGACCAAGACCAAGGATCTGCCGCCGTTTCCTCAGGATGTTATCACCCAAAGCGGCCTGGTAAAATCCGTCAAAATTTTCTGGGCGCCCGTCGAGGATCCGGATGTCGGCGGTTACGCCCTTTACCGGGGAACCGGCACCGCAGACCTCAAAAGAATAACCAAGGTAAAAGGATATAAATCCAACAGCTTCCTGGACAAAGGCAGAGGTTTCAACCCTTTGAAAGACGGGCAGGACTACTTTTATACAATCGTCAGTTACAATCTCTTTGGTGCGGACGGAAAACCCACCAGGGCCGTCATGGCAACCACCAAGCCAAGACCGACCCCTGTCCAAGGAATCATGACGACTAAAGGGGCAGATTATATTCAGATAAAATGGGACAAAAATCCGCAGAACGATATCAAAACGTATATTCTCTCCCGCAGCCGAAACAATGGATACTGGTCTAACCTGGGGAAACTTACTGCTGATCAAACCGTTTTCAAAGACGTTGACCTGAAACCGGGATCCAGCTACCGCTACAAGATCATTGCCCTGGACAAAGACGGTCTTAAAAGTGATCCGGTAGAAAGCGAAAATGTTGCGAGTCCTGTCGTCAAGCCTAAAAAGTAATCGTCCAACTTGATTCTACCTGCTACCGACTGCCCTCCTGACACTTTACAAGAAGATCAGGCCGACAGCTCAAGTTATCGCCTTAATTTTGCATACTAAATAATTCAGGGGTCGGGGAGTTTTCTCTTATGGTCGCTTCATGGAAAATCCATTCCGCTGACAGATAATGCTCTATAATAAAAACTCCCCGACTGCTGAAATATTTTAAATTTTTTCACTGTTAACAAATATCAAAAACCAGGGAGGAAAAAATGCAGAAAAGATTTTTTTGTCTTACAATGGCCTTTTTGTTGGTGTTGTCCGCCGCACCGCTTTACAGCGCTGAGCAACCGGAAGCAAAGGACAGGTTTCAATTGTTCAATGCGGATTACAACTCGGTCTTGATTCAAACCAGCAAAACAACGGTTTTTAACGAAAAAAAATTGTTCAAGATCGACACAAAAACCGGTGAGACCTGGATGCTTATCGACGTGTTTAAAGAAGGTCGGGACATAAAATACTGGAAAAAAATCAAGGCGACTCCAGGCAATTAAGCACCGCGTAGCCCTGAACTTCTGAACCCTGAACCTGTGAACGCCTACCGGATAGCTTTCAAGTGAACGTTGTCGCTCAATTGAGGTTGAAGTTTATTTTCATTATTTGTAGGCTTAAAGAGCCGAAAGATAACATAATTTTTTACGAATGCATTAATTTAACTCATGCCTGATACACCCACATCAGATTCAAAAAGCGGTATCGTCAAGAAACTTCTGCTCGTACTGGGTGTTACCGCGCTTATCATGGCCTCTTTTCTGGTTGGCCTGGTTGTTTTCCTGCCGAAGCTTGTTTCCACGGCAAGGTTTAAGGGTTTTCTTGAAAGCCGGGCTTCCAGCGCCATAAACCGCCGCTTGCAAATTGAAGAGCTCAAGTGGGAATGGTCCGAAGAAATTTTGATTAAAAATATCAGCCTAAAGGATGATCCGACTTTTTCGAGCAAACCGATGTTGATGGCCAAGAGTGCCAGAATAAAGATATTTTTTAGTGAAATACTAAGCGGCCGTCTGCATTTTGACTTTGTTATTGACGGCCTTGAGGCCGGGTTGATCCGCAGCAAGAACGGGCAGACCAATGTAGGTATGCTGCTGGCGCAGCTTAAACCCGCTGACACAACCAAAGAGGAGCAAGTGCCGCTGGATCTGAAGAATTTGGCCTTTTCTGTTCCTTTTGATATTCAAGGCCGGGTTCATCTTGACAATATTTTTGTGCGGGTTGAAGATCGCATGCTGAACAAACAGCTTGCACTGCAAAATGCGGCCGTACATATTGATATACCATCCCTTTATTTTGAACCGGCAGCACTGCAAGCTTATACGGATATTGCCATAGCCGGCCAAAAAATTCCCGACGCTCATCTGAAGATTTCAGTCAAGAACTTATTTAATCCAGAAGGAAGACTGCAAATAACCGCTGCATACATTGATATGGAGGGTGCCGGCCCCGGTGCCAAGTTTGTCTTCAACAGCAACCTTAACAAACTCAAGATGAACAGCCGCATAGAATTTGACCTTGCCAAGCTTGCCCGGGTATTAAAACCTTTTATGCCCCCACAGATTTCGTCGACTGCAATCGCGGGCAATCTAAAATTCATCTTGAACGCTTCCGGAAATACACCGGAGTCGCTAGCTTTCAATTCCACTTTAGAGGGCCAAGGCCTGGTCATTTCAAACGGTCTTTTAGAAGATAAAACACTTGGACCGCTAAACTTTAATATTAACAACCGAGGAACTCTGGATGCCTTCAAGGGAAGACTTTCCATCGAGCAAGGCGCACTTGTTTTGCTGGCAAAAAGTACAGCGGTTTGGAAAGGAGTAGTTAAAGATTTATACAGCACGGCGCCGCAGGCAGATTTTAAATTTGGACCGATACGTTTTGATATTGGTGAACTGCTTGATAAATCTAGTGGCTTCATACCGGAGGGTATAAAATTAAGTAAAGATAGTGCCCAAAATTTTCCGATTCTTGAGATAGTGCATGCCGGCTTTTCCGGGCCGGTGCCGTCGGGTCCCAACGATATAAGCATCAGCGATCTGGTTTTAAAGATGCCCGAGCTTCATTTTGCTCCCAAGGGATCTCAAGGTTTTCTGCTGTCAGCAAAAAACTTCAGGTTTGCCATTAAGAACTTAAGATCAACCCTCAAAGAATTTTCGCCCACACAAATGAGTTTAACAGCATCTTTAACCACAGACAGCCTCGCTGTTAAAGGGGAAAAGGATGTTAATGTCAAAAAGTTGTCAATTTCAAATATAACCGTTACCTCCAATGAAATCCATAAGTCTAACAATCCTCTTATTGGTTTAACGGCAAGTTTTAAAGTACAGGCAGCACTTACGGTCGACGAAATAAGTATACCGTCATTAATTGTTGTCAACAATGTTCAGCAAACCCTGGATGCAGAACTTGAGTTTCCTGCCGACATAAATGCCCGGCTTGCAATCAAGGATTTAAAGATAAAATTGCCGTCTTTGGTTATAGAAAATTCCAGGTACGGTCCTTTTAAAACCAATGCCAAGCTTAACGGCAGCATTGATAAAATAGAGCTTCTGGATCTGGATCCCCTGAATGTAGACATTAAGGGGATTACATCAAATCTGTCGGTTGACAATATCCTTGTAGCAGATTTTGAGGCTGATGCCGAGCATATGGCGGCGGCGCGTCTTAAGGCAAAGGGGAAAATTATTATAGCTCTGGCGCCCTTGTCTGAGAAGCTTATTGCCCGGTTTTATGATAAAATCAGGCTGACCGGCCAGGCAAGGCTCAACTGGGATATTGCCGGCAGATTGCCGCATAAGAGAGAAATAGCTAAGCTGGCGTCTTTAAAAATCAACTTCAAAAATGATTTGGACTTTGTAGACCGGCTTGCTACCAGCTGCACTCTGAAAGATGTCGGGGTTGACCTGACTGTTTCAGAGAATAATCGTTTAAAAGTTAATTCAATCTCAACCGGATCGCCGTTAAGCTACCGCTTTGACAACAAAACCGGCAAGGGCAAATTTGACGGTAAAATTTTAATTCGAGGTATTGATAAGGTGCCTTTTAACCTGGTCAGTGATAAACATTTAAGTGCCGACATCCTCGTTTCCGGCGAGCATGATTATCTTGAATCAGCAACTTTTTCTCAGGTCGTGAAACTAAAACCGGCAAACATAACGCATACTTTTGATCTATCATTAAGCGGCATGGATCGTATCTTTAAACGCAATCTGAAAATGCCGTTGCCGTTGTGGTTTAAGTATATCGGAGCTACTGCTCGCGGAACTTTGAATGTTTCGGAAGAAACCAACCTAACCGGGCTTGTTGACGGCCTGGACTTTGACGGCCGGGTGGAGACCGGCCTGGAGCTTCTGCTGGTTCCCGGCGAAAATATCAGGCTAAATGCCTGGGCCTCGAGTCCTGAAATGAACGTAAAGCTGGGAAAGTTATTTAGCGTTAAAAACCTGAAGACAAATTTGAATTTAAAAAAAGATTATCGTATTGTAACAGAAGAAGAGATAAAAGCGGAACAAAGCAAAATTGTACCGTTGTCAGTCAGAGTTCTAAGGGCTGAGTCTGGGCCGGCGGCCGGTTCTTCAAGCGCATTTGCGGCCGAAGATACGGCCGTTACAAAGTTCACCGGCGCATTGCAAAACCGTTTCAGCGCACAGCATGCCATTGCATTTAAGTCGGCATATATGGGACTCGGCCCCTTGCCGCTGTCCATTAATCACTCTGTGATAGATTTTGATCTGAACAAGGGTCTTCCAAATTCAGACTATTTTAGGGTTGAATTATTGGGAGGGACGGTTATCGGTTCAGTGGCAGTTTTGCAGAAAAACGACCTCTTTTTCCTGCAAATGCGGTTGGCCTTTTCAGGTTTAAATACAGAAAAAATATACCCGCTGGCCGGTGCAAAGGATAATGATGACAGTGAATTGAGCGGCCAGCTATGGGCTCTGATACCTTTGTCTTCGCAGATGAGCACTTTGCTGCAGGAGTTTCAGATGGATCTGAATCTGAGCCGCATAGGCACCCGCTCGCTTGAAAGATTGCTTTATGCGCTGGATCCTTCAGAGAGCAATGAAGCCATTGTATCCCAGCGCCAACTTTTGCGATTGGGCTCTCCACGCTGGATTAATGTCTACATTAAGGACGGCAGCCTCTCTTTAGACGGTGAAGTAGATGCGCAGGGTGTTCCGGTGGCCATACCGAGTCTCAGGCGGCTGAATATTGCCAATGTGGCCGGGCTTGACAATTATGCCGAATACCTTGCAAGTCTTGATCCGCTTGTTGCCGTCCTGAAAATCTTGGCGGCAAACAGCATCAAAATTAGCAAAGACGGTAAACATTTGAAATTTCAAACCTTAACTTCTCAGTAAGCTCTGAAAAGCAATATGGTAAAAGGCTTGCACAATAATTCATTAAGAAGTTACGGATGTAAGGTTTAAATATTTGAGCGGTCGGGGGGTTTTCGCTGTAAGACCGCTCAATGGATAATCATATTTTAAAACAAAACACAAAATACTAAACACCAAACACCTGATGAATTCTGCATTTTAGAATTCATCAAAACAAAAGAGGAAGCCATGAGAGCATTAATTGGAATTATCTTGATTTTTATGGCCGGGTGTACCCTGGCTGAAGTTAAGGTCGAAGTGATGAGCGAACGCACGGCTCTGGAAAATCAGGTCCTGGGCACTTATAACGCGCTTGACAGAGAAATGCTGCTGGTTGCCTCTGTCAGGGGGGTCGATTCCCGGGGACGCATCAAACCGCCGCCCAAGCACAGTCAGGAGCACAAAGATGCCGTAACAGCCATGCAGGCTTTAAGTTTTCATGCCGATGACCTGCTGACGTTTAAACAGTTGGGCTGGGTCGGAGAAAACAACACGGGGTTGGTTGAAATTTTTCAGATGGACAAAGAGGATGTTCCTGAGAGCCTTAAAGATTTTGCAGAACGATTCAAGCCGGAAGAATTCGAATACGTGCTTTCACAGATCAACAAATCAAGAGAGCTGGTTATGCACCGGGTTATTGATATGAATGAAAACCTGACGGAAGATGATATGCCCCAAATCCGCCGGATATTCGGCAAGCTCAACACGGAAAATGCCCGGCCCGGTGAAAAAATTCAACGACCCGACGGCACTTGGACGGTGAAAAAATGAAGCCAAAAAAATTCTTTATCCGAAAAGTCTTTCTCATCACGTTGTTTGTTGCTGCGGGAGCACTTTGGCCCTCTTTTTGCCTGGCAGGGTTACAAAAGGCCGGGCCCCGGATTTTGCCCGTCAACAAACCTGAACAAATAACTTCCGAAACCGATCCGGTTCTGCATGCCGCCGTTTCCGATGACGGTAAATGGATGGTTTATACTTCGGGCCGGGAAAACTTTACCGACCTATGGCTGCGTTCTGCTGATCCTGGCGTTGTTGTACTGCCGCAAAGATTAACCTCTGACCCTGCGCCGGAATCCTCACCGGCTTTTTCTCCTGACGGCCGGTTTATTGCGTTCACGGGTACGGCCAATGATGTCAAAGGTGACATCTATTTGCTTGATCTTAAATCAAAGGAATCAGGGGCCATACGCTTGACCGGGAGGGATACCGCAGACGGCGGACCCTGCTTTTCCGCAGACGGCCGTAAGCTTTATTTTCATCAGGCCGGACCCGCTGATGAAAACAGACGGCTTGCGGTTCTGGACCTTAACGGGAAAGACAGGACTCCCGTGCTTTTAAATACCGGGGGTGACGGCTCTTTTCCTGCGATTGCGCCCAACGGCAGGCAGCTGGCCTTTGTTAGTTACCGGAATGATCCGGCCGGTGACATCTTTGTATTGGATTTAAAAGATAAAAATGTGCGGCGCCTGACCCGGGGGCCTTACATGGACGGCTTTCCTGAATGGTCGCCCGACGGCAGTTATGTTTATTTTTCCCGTATTGCCGTTGATACCGACCAAGACGGCCAGCTTACCCAAAATGACAATCCCACAATATACAGGGTAAAAGTTAAAGACAAGCATCTTAGACCTTATCCCTTGACTTTATTTACTTTTTCGGCTTCCCAGCCTCAACTGTCCGGACCCAAGCTGTTTTTTCTATCAGATAAGGGTGGTGTTAACAATTATTGGTCCATACCGGCAGAGGGCTTAATACCTGTAAAGGACAGTCCCGAAAAGCAGCTGGCGCTGGCAAAGAAACTTTCCGTAAAGATCCCTCCGGATCCGTATCTGACCTTACTTGCATATTACAAGGTTTTAGAAAGGTATGAAAATGTGAGGCCTTGGGGGGCTAAGGCCGCCTTTGAAATTGGAAAGATTTATAAAGAACTGAATATGCCTGTCTTGGCCGGTTTGGCCTTTAAGGTTGTAATTCAAGGCTACCGCGACATTCAGCCGGAAGCCGACCTTGCTTTTATTGAGTTGAATATGATTGATACCACCGCACGTTTAAAATTTGAAACTGATCAATCAAAGCGGTTGGCGTTGATACAGACAGGCATGGCTCAATTAGATAAAATCGCCGGCAGCAAGAACCCTAAAATAAGAGCTAGGGCGAACATCGAACGCGCCCGGCTGCTCTCTATGGCCGGCCGGGATCCGGCTTCTCTTTTTAAAGCTGTAAACCTGCTTGACGCGGTTATCGCCGACTATCCGTCAGCAAGGTCTCAGGCTGCCGAAGCCATGATCTTAAAGGCCGATATTTTCAGCAAAATAGGAAGGCCGGATGAGATCTACCCGGCCTATATAGCTGTGATAAAAAGCTATCCGGATGTCAGTGTCTGGTCTGATTTAGCTGTGGAACGCATACTGCAACTCACGCTGGCCAATATTGAGGATAAAAAGATTGCAGAAAAAATAAAATATTTGCGAAATTTTGCAGATAAACATCGCCGGGAAAATCCACTTTTGTCCATCGGGGCCTTAAACCGTATAGGGGATCTGTTTTACAGTATTGATGAGTGGCCCCAGGCCAAAGCTGTATACTATCAAACCCTGGAGCAGTTTAAAATTTTGAACACCCAGACATCCGCCGCCAGGTTGTCTCTGGCTGAAATTCTTTACCAGGAAGAAAGATTCCGTCAGGCCCTGGACCTGTATGAAGCTGAAATAGCGCAAAGGCCTTATGAGGATAAAATAAGCAATCTGGCTCGTGCCGGTTACATACGCAAATCGATTGCTTCGGGAGAGTTTTTGTACCGCTTGGGTGAAATTGCTTCTGCCAATAAAATTTTTGCAGAAATGATCGCATATGATGATTTCATTGTGGAGGCCCACCGAGGGTATATAAAATGCGCGGCAGCTCTGGGTAATATTCAAGCAATGCTGGATAAATACAAAGAGAGGCTTGCACATGATCCCAATGATCCCATAGCCATTTATGCCACAGCACTTTCTCTTACGTATTTGAATGATAAAAAGTCACTAAAAGAAGCTAAAAAGCTGCTGCTGCGTGCTATCAATATCGACGGGGGGGTAGAGTATTTTCATCAGACCTTAGGGTATGTTTTTGAGGTCCTGGAAACGGTTTACCAAGCAAAGAGAACGCTTGAAATGGCCCTGGAGTCATACAAAAAAGCGTATTTTTTAAATGATCATAAAAACAACCCGGAAAATGCCGCCCATCTTCTCCTTAACCTGGGAAACACGTATTACCTTCTCGGCCAGTATCGCAAGGCTTTTTTATATTATACACAACGCTTAAAGACAGACATAGCCTTTGACAACTATAATACAGAGATACTGTTTTACAGGCGTTTGGGAGCTGCGGCCTTTCAGGCCCGCGAAGCGGCCCAGACCATTAAAGCCTTCACCAAGGCTCTCGAACTGATAGAGGGCCGCATGGAACCACAGCAGGCTTCTGATGCCTTTGACAGGATCAGCCGTTATATAATGGATCGGGTTGTCATTCCGGGGATAAGGCATGCGGATATAAGCAATGCAATAAAAGCTATTGCCGCCGCCCAATCGGAGATAAACCGCAGCTTGTCTAAACTGCATCACAAAGATATTCTGCCGCCGCCCGCACCTGATTGGCAAACATACCGGACGGGGGTTGAAGCATTACTGACTGAGCAGAAAAAATTAAACCGTCAGGTAATCTCATTGCTTAAGAAACACAAAAAAGCAGGACCGCCGGCGGTAGAAGCTGATGAAACCCTGTCCGGCATGTTGATCAAGGTCAACGAGGCCTTAAGGTTTCCGGAACGCCTGGTGCAACTTAAAGCTGAAATGCTTGATCGTCTGGGCCTTGCTTATCAGGAAGCCGGTTACCCTGAAAAAGCTGCCAAGACCTTTGAGAAGGTCTTGGCATTAAATAAGGATCTGGTTGATCAGGGACTGGGAGTGCCGGCAAACCTTGCGCGCAACCGGCGCTCCGCGGCCTACAATGCCTATCTTTGGGCTGAAACGCTTTCAGGCGAAAAGCGTAGAGCACTGCTGCAAAAAACAGCCCGGGACTTTGTCAGTGTGATCGACCTGGTGGAAAAGTTCGGTGTGCCCGATAAGCAACCGGCGTCAGGCCGCGGCCTGATAAATATCGCCGTACAAGTGTCAGCAGATGAAATCGGTGCCACTCAGGCAGGCCGTGGTTTTACGGCCCAACAGGAGATAAGGCTGGCGGAAGCCTTCCTGACCCGTATTCACCTGGAGCTTGGTGAATTGAGGCCCGCAGAAGAAGCCGTCAAAAAGCAGCTGGCCGCGTATCCTGTCAGTAAACCGGTCTCAGACAAAAACGTTTACGGCGTATCGCTGCTTTACCACCGAGCCGGACAACTGGCCGCCGCCCGCGGGAAACTTGCCGAGGCTTTTGCATATTTTAGTTACTCTGCTGATTTGTCTTTGCGGATGCAAAACCCGGTAAGCACGGCTGTTAATGTAACCAATATGGCGAGTCTGCTGGCGATGATGTCCGCCGGGACTCCCGCAGTAATGGAGCTGGGACGTCAACTGGAAGCTCTGGACACAAAAACCACCCAGCTGCTGGCCCAAAATCCGGTTGCCGCCGACAAGCCGGTCGCCGCTGTCTACCATAACAAGATGGGGGTTTATGGGCTGAACTTCCCTAAACAGCCGGCCGGCAATCTTAAGGCCGCTGTTTTACAGACAAGGGCCCTGCAAATGGCGGCCATACATTTTAAAAGGGGGCTGAAATTACTTGAAAAAGAACAACACTACCATAACCGGGAAAAGCTGGCACTAATTGCTGCTTTACATCTTAATACGGCCGGGGTCGCCCTTGATTTTGCAGCCAGGCAAAGCGCTGCTAAGCATTTTGAATCAGCGCTGCAAGCAGCCCGGCGCGGCATGCTTCCCGAACTGGAATGGCGAGCACTTGCCGGCTTGGGTCGCTTGCAGGCAGCCCTTGATGTGCTTGATTCCGTGACGCTTTTAAGAGCAGGTTGCGGCCCCGGTGAGATTGTGGCGGTATTGGGCCCGCTTGTAGCTGATCTGGTCAAAGAAGGCAAAGCCGAAGAAGCCTTTAATCTTGCTGAGCGCCTTGCGGAGCTGGAAAGATTTAACCGGCTGGCCCTTGTTGCCGGTGAGTTGCAGGAGAAAGCAAAAGATTCTTTCAGCCGAACTGTTTTCAGGAAAATATATATAAAGCTGGAACGAATACAAAAACTGCGCAAAAAAATTGCCCGGGCGCAAGGAGAAGAAAGAGAGTATTTGACAGAGGAATTGAGCCGCGAGAGCCGGCTAATTGAAGAAAAATTAGGAAAAGATAAACAGGCGCTGCCCGATGCTATCCGTCTTTTGCAGGACAATCAGACCCAAGAGACGTCTCTGATCCTTTTAGGGCTGGCCGTACATGCCGAAGAGACCGCCGATGCCTTGGTCAAAACCACGGACCAAGACAGGGCCTCAGCCCTTTTGAAAAAGTACAAGCACCTTGTTGAACGCTATCAGCAGGTAAGGCAAGCAGCGGTGGCAGCAAGGCCCGCGGAAACAGCTGCAGATATTATTACCTTTTTCGGACCGGAGCCTTTTAGGGCTGCTGATGTTAGGCAGCATCTGCCCGCAGCCGGCAAACTGGTGCGGTTGTTTGCTGTCGATGATGCAGAGCCGGGCTATATTGTCTTTACAATTACTCCCCTGGCAGTGGACGCCACCCGGAAAGCATTAACGCCGGATGCTTTGAAAGATTTTATAACATCTGCTGAAGGTTTGCTGTATGTGGGCTATGAAAATATCAACAGCATCTTTGAACATATGCCTGACGATATACCTATATCTTATACATTAAGCGGCACTCACCTTGTGCGTTCCATCATTAACCGCAAGCCTTTTAAGCGCTCTCTGCTGGTCTTTCCCGCTGTTGACAAAGATATTGCAGGCTATGATATTAAAGTTCTAAAAGGGTTGTCAGAGAGTGAGATCTTGCAAGCAACCCAAAGTGCAAATATATTTTTGATATCCGACAGGGTTTCCCTGACAGCCGCCGTTCCCACCAAAGCAGGCCAACATCCAAAATATTTTCTGGCTGTAACAAGCCCGGACCCAACCGGCTCTGATCAAGCAGCAGGACGCTTTGAGAGTGTAAGTTTTGCGCCCGGCGGCTACACCATTCCGGTTCGAAGGCTGCTGGCAAACGCATCCCATCTGTCGCTGGCCCTGCTGCCCGCCGCATCAACTGCGGACGCTTATTTGATCGGACATCTATTTTCCATCTATGGATGTCCCTCCGTCATATTGCCCGACAAGCCCGCCCGCGGGTCAGATTTTGTGGATCATTTTTTAGAGGCATACCCTTTGGCATCCGCGCAAGAGGCCCTGGCCAAGGCCGGGTCTTTGTCCGGCAAAAAGCAGCGCTGGATACAACTGGGTTTCAGGGGTATGACACCGGCAGAGTCGCAAGAGTTTGCCAGGCAGTATTTTGCCCGCTATATTCAAAACGGCCAGCAGGCCTTGGAAAATGACAATCCTGCCAGGGCGCTTTCAATGTTTGAAAATGCGATCCAGATTGCCCAAACCGTGGAACAATTTAGTCAATATCTGGCCCCCCTTTATAACTTTGGCCGCGACAGCGCCGTAATGGTAAGAGAGCCAGAAAAGGCGGTTGCATACGGCCATGCCGTTGTGAAGCTTATGGCCGAGGAAAATCCCGGTTCAGAGCAGCACGCTCAAACTCTTTTGATGTTAGGCAGTGTTCATGCTCAATTTGAACAATATGAAAAGGCCGTTCCTTATATTGAGAAAGCTGTAAATATTATGGCGGATTTGGAATTAGGGCCTGAACAGATCGAAGCCCTGGCCGGCCTTAGCGTGGTTTTGGCAAATGCCACCTATTACAACAGAGCTCTGGTTCATTTACAATCCGCCGTTTCTTTGAGCAAAGTATTCAACCAGCAGGAACTGCTGGCAAGACACTATGTAAGCATCGGTGGCATATACGATCGCGGCTTGAATCAATATGCCCTGGCCGTCAAGGAGTACAACAAAGCCCTGACGATATATCGTCAAACCGGCCGGACAGCCGACATCGCCCGCATGCTCTTGAGCATCGGCAGGTGTTATCGATTGATGGGCAATTTTATCGAAGCCGCATCTTTCTACCAACAGGCTCTTAAGCTCATAGAGTCGGATTCTGAGAACATACGTCTGAAGGCGGAGATCATCTTTGAGCAGGCCAACCTGGCCTGGTTTCAGGCCGGTTATGAAGAGGCTTTTAAACTGCAGAGAGAAGTCTACAAGCTTGCGCGGCAGCACGGCTGGCCCCTGATGCAAACCTTGTCACTGAACACTTCGGGTTTGATATGGTGGACCTTGGGCAACAACCGCAAAGC
>NZ_JAZFTO010000006.1:0-5736 GCF_036446775.1 Candidatus Desulfatibia sp. | reverse complement strand
GGGGGGCCTGACGGGCCCGCCGCTCTTGCCGTTGATATTGATGAGCGCGCCCAAGGATACCCCCATGCAGTTGAAATATTCCCTGGCGATTGCCAATGCTGTCAGCACGGCCTGGCAGACCTGGCAATCCGGGCTTACCGGTACACTTTCGTACCCGCCGTTTGCCGCATTTCCGGGTCCTGTGACTCCTCCTGTGCCGAATATTCCGATGCCGCTGGCGGCTTTTTCTTCCCCCGGTGAATCCCAGTTTTCTCCGTCAACCCTGAAGAGTGCCATGGAAGCCAATTTTGCCAATCCGATAGCAGCACATTCATCTGAGCTGTTTGACTCCCTTGCCAAGGCATTTAATACCGTCTTTCAGATGTTCAAACCGATGACTTTGGTTCTTTTGGTATTAGGAATGGGCCAGGTCCCGAGTTTCAAGCCTCCGTTTTCACCGGTCGGACCGGTTGTAGGAGGAAACGCCCTCCCGACCCCCTTCCATTTCCTGACCATACCTTTACCGCCTATCCCGGGACCGACGGGCAAGTACCTGATTGAGTTGACACCGTTTAAGAGGTAACGATACAAAACCGGGCGCCTTAATTAACGTATTAAACCTTCAGCTTGGCTGTCTGCGATCTTTGCGACTCTGCGGTGAATTATATATTAGTGATTATTGGGTGAATGGTGTCATCCCCAATTGTGGTTGTGGCGAAATTCCAGACACCGGCAAATTGCCGCTTTTATTTCAGCCGTATAATTGAAAAAGTCGGCTTGGAGCAGGGCCTGTTCCATCTGACTTGCCAGGGCCGGCCATTTATCATGCTCAATTCCATGAAACCCGCCGGCGGGAATCGGCTTGTGGAGCAAGTCAATCCGGTTGGGATCAAGCCACCAGTTCACGAAATTATACTGTTTTGCGTAGCGTTTATAAAGAACCGTGCCCGGAAAGGGTATGGGGATACCAAGGGGGCTGAAGTGGTCGACCAAGGGTGCCAGCTGTTTCATGAACGCGAGGCTTGCTTCAAGGTGGGATACTTTTTCCTGGGGAAATCCGAACATCAAATTGGCCTGGGTCATGAGTCCGGCCTGTTTGCAGGCCTCAAATGCGCTTAAAACATCCGCGGGAAGAATGTTTTTACCGATTTTTTGAAGTATGTCGGCATCTCCGCTTTCAACACCGAACACGATCAGGTGGCACCCGGCGGCTTTCATTTTCTTAGCCTTGGTGGTGTCCATATGGTCAACCCTGCTTTCGCACCACCACGAAGGTAGCTGGGAGAAAGAATTCCGGATGCAATCGCAAAGGTCAAAAAGCCTTTTGGAATTGGCGGTAAAGGCATCATCATGGAAACTGAAACCGCCTGCGCCTTCCAACTCCAAATAGGCCTTCATCTCTTGAACAACCCTGTTGGCCGAATGGACTCTATGCTTAGTGCCGGTCACCATCCTTGAGCAGAAGAGACACTCTCCCGGGCAGCCTCTGCTGGTCAATAATGAAGCCGGCAGCATGCCCGTGACTTCTTTCAGATACCAGTGCCGCGGAAAAATATGCCAGGCCTTATACGGAGGAGCAATTTGATCAAGGTTTACCACCCTTGGACGGTTAGGGGTGTGATGGATTGATCCTTGCGGATCTATAAAGGCAACACCCTGAATATTTTTAAGATAAATACTATCCAACTTCTTTTTTCCAAGGAGATTTGCAAGCTCGACAATGGTTTGTTCCCCTTCCCCCTTTACGCTCACATCAAAACCAACTTGCAGCGGCTCATCAGGCACCGCCGTAGCGTGCACCCCGCCTGCAATCCAGGGAATAGGTCCGTTAAGAAAAGGTTTCAGTAAATCATAGGTTAGAAGTGCCGTTTCGGTATAGAGACCAACCCCTGCCATATCAGCATCCCATGAATTCAATAAACGGCCGAGTTCCGTAATATCAGGGCCAAAAGGAGCCCCGCAATCAAAAACCCTGACTTCATGCCCGGCTTCAATCAGAGACGCGGCCAGGTAACATGCTCCCACAGACGGGTACAAGTTCATCAAAGGATGGGGTGGAATGACAAGCAGAATTCTACTCATGGTGTTCTATCCCAAGCTTTAGCCTCTAACCTAAAATCTGCAATTGCCGATTTCGCCGCAGCTGCAATGATGAAATAAACATCTGATGATAACTCTTCTATACCCGTTTTATCGCAACCAATTTACAGCAGGGTAAAAGCCTCTATTTTTAATTCTTTTTATATTTGTCGGCATTTTGTTTACGCTCAATTGAGGTTTTAATTATACGACGCATATGCTCAAGAAATGCAAGCAAATTATTTTTTTGGAAATATTCTGCTAAAACCTGTTCTTTTCATTACCTCCGGGGCAATTATTTTTAATCAAATCAATTAATAACAATGGAGTAATATTGACATTCATTTGAAGATATGGCATATTTACATACTTTATAATTTCATCAATTCAGCCTTTTGAAATGAACCGGCGGCAAAGAGCAAGATCATAATCCCCATAACGATGCGCTGCCTTCACTCTGCTTGTTCTTTGCGATAACAGCGGAAAAGATACCGCGGCAAGCCGACAAGCACCGGATGACATCAACACGATTTAAGAAATGGAAATACAAAATGACACGCCCTATATCATCGAGGCGTTGCCCCAGACAGGTCCAGGGGAAAAACCGGTTCTAACCATTATTGTAAAAGGGACCTTTGATATCCGTCCGGGAGAATCTGCCACTGAGGCATCCGAACAGATACCGGTGGTATTTGGCGACGAATTATACGATCCCGAAAATGGGGGGAGCGTCAAGTTCGAATCCGATGCGGCCCCGTTTAAGCCCAAGGCCGATATCGCCCTGGTCGGTCGAGCACATGCCCGGGGGGGGGATCCGGTGACAGTACTTAATGTTTCTCTGCGCGTGGGGACCCTAAAAAAAAGCCTGCGGGTCTTCGGGGACCGGCATTGGAGATGCCTCAGCCGCCTCCTGCCGGTTTCTGCGACCAAACCCGAACCGTTTACGGAAATGGAGCTTGTGTATGAGCGGGCCTTTGGCGGCATCGATACTAAAGGCGGCGGATTTTGCGAGCAAAATCTTGTGGGGTGCGGATTTATTACCAAAAAATTAAAAAAGATCCTTGATGGAGTGCCATTGCCAAACATCGAAGATCCGGAGAGTTTAATCAAGTCCTGGAAGGACCGACCCCCACCGGCCGGTTTCGGGTTTTACGGCCGAGCCTGGGCTCCTCGAAACCGCTATCTCGGAATCTATGATGAAACCTGGCGCAAAGAACGCTCTCCCAGGCCGCCTGTCGATTTTAGCTTTGATTATTACAATGCCTCCCATCCCGATCTCCAGATTCAGGGATACCTGCAAGGCAACGAAGACGTTGAACTTGTCAACCTTACCCCCGATGGGTATCTTCGTTTCTGGCTTCCCGGAATAAAACTCAATTGCAACGTGACAAAAACCTACGAACTTCTGGCAGAACCCGTCCGGAACGATGAGAATCAGAACGCTGAAAGCAAAGTAGAAGAGTTTACCGAACCAATAGACCTGAACCTGGATACGCTCTGCCTGATTCCGGATGAAAGTCGATTTTACCTGGTATGGCGGGGACTGTGTCCGGTTCGTGACTTAACGGGAATTGAGGTCAAAACGATAGAAGTCGGGCAAACTACGCCCGCTGCATAAAACCATAATTGAGCGCAAACAAAATGAAAAAAAATTGTATCATATTTAAGGTAAACTCCATTTTCTTTGCTCTTTCATTATGGGTAAACGTTTTCGTTTGCGAGGCTGAATTATGACTTACGATATTTCATTAGACAAGAAAAAAGCAATACTGCTGGTAGTGGGGTGTATTCTCCTGGTGGTTCTGAGCTTCTTTGCCGGATTATTTTTAGGGGCTATGATACAGCAGCCCGAAACCGTAACAGCGGCGCCAAATTCTGAAAAACCTAAAAAAGCGTCTGCCGGGGCTCCGGCCGTGTTGGCTAAAAAGCTGCCGGCCAAGCCCAAGGTCAGATTGCCGGTCAAACCAAAGGTAAAATTACCGGCCAAACCAAGGGTAAAATTACCGGTAATTGCAAAGAAACCCGCACCGACAACACCGGTCGCTACGAAGGTAACATCGGCGGCCGCACCGGCACCTGCGCTCCCTGCGGCACCGAAAGCCAAGCCGGAACCCTACCCTTATTCCATCAGACTGGCGAGTTTCAATCAATTTAAATTTGTTTTAACAGGGCTGTCCCAATACCGGCAAAAAGGTATGTCGCCATACTTTGCCAAGGTCAATCTGGGAGAGAAGGGTGTGTGGTGGCGGCTTTTTACGGGGTATTATCCAAGCCGGAAAGCAGCCCAGGCAGCCGTGACAGAGCATAATCTTAAAGGCGTTCAGGTCATAAAAACTGCTTATGCCAATCTTGCCGGGATATTTTCCAGCAAAAATGAACTGAACGACATTTTCAAGCGCCTCGATTCCCAGGGGTATTCGCCGTATATCATTAAAGATGCGGAGAATCACTTGCGCCTTTTTACGGGAGCCTTTATCACCAAAAAAGGTGTGCAGGATCAAAATCAGGATCTCAAAGCCGACGGCATCGACAGCAAGGTGGTGGAGCGGTAACCGCGTAAATGGATAAGCAACATACGAGAAAGATTAAAAGTACGATTAAGATCAATTGATAAGCGTTTTGCAAAGGTCTCAAGATTTAGATGTTCGGGATAGGGAGGTTCGCCGTGAGGGGAGTTTTTCGCAAAGGGTTTCGAGAATATGAATTTTTGAATTCTCGCGAAACCCGCTTCATGGAATTTCGCGACAAATTCGCCGCCCTTGAATTTCTGCGCGACTTTATCCACGACCATTACTACATGACGGTGCTGCGAAAGCTCCTTGAAAGGGAAATGTTCGGCATCAGCCTTTCCGGCATCAGCGATTACGGGGTGCTGGAGCGAATTGCCGACCTGCTGGTCGCCGAAAAAATACGGGTGGTAGAGCGTTATGACCTGTTCGAAGCCGGGTTCCATGCCGTTACCCCCGTCGAAGAAACGGTTTCCGCACCCCCGCCGGCAGAAGTGTTAGTGGAAGAAGAAGAGCCGGAGGAAGAACCGGAAGAAGAGGCCGTGCCGCCCGTCGCGGCTGCTCAGGCCGAGGTATTGATCCAGGCCTCCCAGTCAGGAGCAGCTTTGTGTGAAGCCTGAACTGCGCCGCCGCCCCCCGGTGCGGGGGAAGAAGAGCCGGCCGAACCCTGGATACCATCGGAGGAACCGGAGGAAGAGCCGGTTGTGCCCCTGGCAACGGCCCAGGCGGTTGCCTTGCAGCACTCCTCACATACCGGAGCACCATTATGTGAGGTTTGAGTGGATGGGGAATCCTCCGGGTGAGGAGATGGAAATACAAGCATCAACGATAACTTTATTAAGGCTTTATAATGACGTATCCATATCATAACAGAGTAATCCGCCGGCTGTGGCACGTGAGCGGACAAAAGAAAAATCTTCATGTTTACGCGATATTCGATGCTGCCCGCGATGAAAGAATCTATCCGGCCATCGTTAAATCGAGCGGGGAATCCCGCTGCTTATACGCCGGGCACCAAGCTTTTTTTCTCGGCGAACTGCCCCAGGTACTGGCGGAAGCCGCACCGCATCTGGTCAAACTTGAGCCCGAAGCCCTTTTTACCCGCTGGATGATTAGCAGAGGATGGGGAGACAGCTGGGGCATCTTCTTGGTGTCGTCCGCCGGCCTCAGA
>NZ_JAZFTO010000005.1:0-6023 GCF_036446775.1 Candidatus Desulfatibia sp. | reverse complement strand
AGTTGAATCCAATGCGTATATTTTAATAGCAGAGGGTTGATCTCCTTGATAACGGCCGTCGCGCTCTCCGAGGCGTAGGCTCATGTCTCTACGAGCCGGAGGCCAGGGCGGGCTTGAACGTTGAACCGCTCAACCTAGGTTGTAGATAAGGGAGCAAATAATGTCCGGCATGGAAAAAATTTTAGAGTGTGTACCGAATTTTAGTGAGGGGCGCAATTTAGACACCGTTGAAAAAATAGTGGACTCGTTTCGCGGAAAAGACGGGGTTAAATTATTGGACTATCAAACTGACAAAGATCATAATCGGATGGTCGTCACCGTCGTCGGAGAGCCTGAGGCTCTGAAAAAGACCGTTATCGAAGCTGTAGGCACTGCCGTCCGGCTAATTGATATGAGAACTCACCAGGGGCAACACCCCAGGATGGGTGCCGTCGATGTGATTCCGTTTATCCCGATTAGGAATCTGAGTATGGCCGACGCCGTGGATGTTTCCAAACAGGTAGCAAAAAAAGTTGCTGGAAAATATGCGCTGCCGGTTTTTTTATATGCAGAAGCGGCCATACATCCGGAAAGGTACAATCTGGCGAATATCAGAAAAGGTGAGTTTGAAAAAATGGCTGAAAAAATCCGACGTCCCGCCTGGAAACCGGATTTTGGGGATGCTGAAATTCATCCAACCGCAGGGGTTACGGCTATTGGTGCCAGAATGCCGCTGGTGGCGTTTAATGTAAATTTGGATACAGACAACCTGAATATTGCCGATCAAATCGCAAAACGTGTGCGACACACCGGCGGAGGGCTGCGATATTGCAAAGGCATCGGCATCGAACTAAAAGACAGGGGCCTTGTACAGGTTTCAATGAACATGACCGATTTTACTAAAACCGCACTTTACAGGGCAATGGAACTTATCAGAATCGAAGCCGGACGGCATGGTGTCAATGTCGTCGGCAGCGAAATTGTCGGACTAGTTCCCATGGAGGCGCTCATTGATTCGGCCGCATACTACTTGGGGCTGGAAGACTTTTCCATGGAGCAGGTACTGGAGGCCCGGATTATGGAGTAATAGGCGGGTTGCGAGTTGCGGGCTACGGGTTGCGTGGTTCTGGTTTTTAATGTTGTATGGAAGTGTTGTGGTCGGAAAGGCTTCTTGATACTGGATACTTGTTTCTGGATGCTGGTAAAAATATTGAATTCTATCATCTTATAAAAAAGGTAGAGCGAGCCGACTTCGCTTTAGCAGCTCACGGCTACGACGGCTGAAAGCTATTCCGATATCCAGCATCCAGTATCCAGTATCCAGTATCCAGCACCCAGTATCCAGTATCCAGCACCCAGTATCTGTCATTTCTTGAGGTTCAGTATATTGTATGAAAAAATATGATTTATAAGGAACATCATGCCAGGGAACATCATAATTAAAAATGCTCACCAACTGGTCACTTGCAGCGGCTTTGAGGCCAAAAAGGGCAAAGCCATGTCGGAGCTGGATATTATCGACGACGGTGCCGTTGTGATCCAAAACGGCGTAATAACAGCAGTGGGGAAAACGGCAGACATATGGCCTCAAGTGGAAGCGTCCGGGCATGCTATTTCAGAATTTGATGTTTTGGATGCCCGGGGAAAAGCGGTCTTGCCTGGATTTGTTGATTCCCATACGCATTTTGTGTTCGGGGGTTACCGGGCGGAAGAATTTTCCTGGAGGCTAAGCGGCGCAAGTTACATGGAAATAATGCAACGAGGCGGGGGAATTTTAAATACCGTCAAAGCTACCAGAGCAACCTCAAAGGAAGAGTTGATTGAAAGTGGTAAAAAGCGGTTGGATTCCATGCTGTCCTTCGGCGTGACAACCGTAGAAGGCAAAAGCGGTTATGGTTTGGATCGAGATACGGAAATTAAGCAGTTGAAGGTGATGGCCGCTTTAGACAACGTCCATTCCGTGGATATCGTCCCGACATTTCTGGGTGCCCATGCCGTCCCCGCGGGGTATCAGGGAAGAGAAGATGCGTTCATCGACTATCTGATTTCAGAGGTCATGCCGGATGTTGCGGCCAGAAATCTGGCAGAATTCTGTGATATTTTTTGCGAGCAAAATGTGTTTTCAGTTAAGCAGTCCAGGCGCCTGCTGCAAGCGGCCAAGGCACTGGGATTAAAACTAAAAATTCATGCCGATGAAATAGTGTCACTCGGCGGTGCTGAACTGGCAGCGGAGCTGGGTGCTGTTTCTGCCGACCACCTGCTCCAGACCTCTGATAAAGGTATCGCAAACATGGCCAAAGCCGGCGTTGTGGCCACACTGCTTCCGGGCACGGCGTTCAGTCTGAAAGAACCGTATGCGAGAGGCCGATACATGATTGACCATAATTGTGCGGTGGCCCTGGCAACCGATTTCAATCCGGGAAGTTGTTTTACAGAATCGATACCCCTGGTTTTTGCGCTGGCAACACTTTATATGAACCTGACAGTTGAGGAAGCTATTACAGCGTTAACCCTAAATGGGGCTGCGGCAATCGATCGGGCAGACACCATCGGGAGTATCGATGTCGGTAAAAGCGGAGATGTTATCATCCTGGAATTTCCTACGTATCATTACATTCCCTATCATATCGGGGTCAGCACCGTGGAGAAAGTAGTAAAGCAAGGAAAACTCGTATTCGATAAGGAACCCGAAAAATGTTAAAAAATTTAAGCATAACTGAGTTCCTAGAAAAGACCGCGTCAAGTTCTCCGGTTCCCGGCGGCGGCAGCGTGGCTGCTTTAGCTGCCGCGCTGGCGGCGAGCCTTGCGGAAATGGTGGCAAACCTGACGATAGGCAAAAAGGGCTTTGAAGATGTGGACCGGGAAATGAAAGCGATTGCAAAAAAAACCCGCAACTATCGTGACAAATTGGTACAGGATATCGATAAAGATGCAGATTCCTACAAGGCAGTTGTGGCTGCTTATGGAATGGCAAAAGCAACCGACGAAGAAAAGCTAAAAAGAACAACAGCGATTCAGGAGGCGCTAAAGCAGGCGGCCTTAGTGCCTCTAAAAGTGGCCGGTGATGCCGCCGACTTGCTTGAGTTGTCTGGAAAAGTAGCGAAAAAGGGAAACAAAAATGCAATTACCGATGCTGCCGTAGGCGTTATGATGGCGCGCACGGCCGTTCTGGCCGCATTATACAATGTCAAAACCAATTTAAATTCCATCAAGGACCCTTCCTTTGTGGATTCGATTTCAAAAGACGTAAATGCTCTGGAAGAAAGGATTTTGCAAAGAGAAAAAGAACTGCTTTCAGAAATAGATTTGTAAATAAACTCTAAAATAATTGAAGTTTAAGTTAGATGAATCGTTTCGCCGGGTTGCGGTACAAATGCCGAAAAACCCTCGTTTTCCAAAAAGTTTGCAAATGCGAGCGACTGGTCTTCTTCTCCGTGGACAGCGCAATGTTGGTAATCGTTTGCGGGTCAAAAGGCAGCAACCTGTTCTTTTCAGCTGCCTCCTGGCGACGACCCTGAAACATGCCGCAATCCAGCAGGATTCTATCTGTCCCTGTTGATATCAGATGCATTGAGCCGGTAACTTCCCGTACAGCGCCATAAAATGTTATCTTCATGCAATTCCTCCGCCGGCAGTAATGATCTCATGAGCCTTTGGTCCGCAGTTGAAAACCAGGTCTAGTGCCGAAAGATTAGGGATAAAACTCCCCCAGAGTTGAGGATAGATTATGGCCGGGGGTTTAAAGTCTGCAAGCTTGATTTTCGCGTCCCGGAATAGATCCGGATTAAGATATTTTTGGGCCGGGCTCTGGGCCAGATAACGGGATGCTCCCTGAGCGCGGCATATGTCGATAAGCAGTTGATCCCCGCGGGCCTGAATCCCCAACTCCGACAACAAGACAACCTTGGTGTCTATCTTTAAATGCCTTATCAGGTAGCGGATAATCTCTAAGTTTAAGTCGATAAGTTTTTCAAATTTTTTTGAAAACAATTTTTCAAGAAAATTTATATGGTCCGCAAAATAGGGGGCGTTCGCGTAAGCATTTTTAAAGCTGGCCAGATGTTTGCGCGCCCAATGGCCTTCATGATAAATCCTGACCGCATTAATGTTTTGAAGTCCCAACCCTTTCTTTTTGACCGGTATCGTCATCCATAGAGTGCCCTGGTCGTTTTTGAAGCGATTTCTGGTTATCCAGGTAGTCCCCCGGGGGAATTGAACCTCGTCCAAAAGGACCAGAACGTCGGAAAGGTGAGCTTTGTAAAAAAAACCAGGAAAAGGAGCAAAATACGGCTGATTGGCGGATACGATCATAACCTAAAACTTAAAACCTAAAACGGATGAATTCGACTTTTTACGAATTCATCATAATTGTCCACTGAATTTCACATCCGTTTTTGACAATGGAGGCAATATGGCCGTCGAAAAACGTGTGTTCGACCTGCCACAACTTCCCATCATAGTTTACGACCAGATTGTTATCTTCGACAACCTTTACAATGCGGCATTTCGAAAGGTCCCGAATGCCGATACCGGCAGCTTTCAGCACACATTCCTTTGACGTCCAGTAACGAAAAAAAAGGGTGAATCGATCCGTATCGGCCAGGCTCCATTCGCTGTCATCGGCCGTTTTTTTGAATAGCGCTTCTGAACAGGAACGGATTTTCTCGATATCGATCCCGATTCTGCCGGCAGCCACAACACCACCGACATATTGGGGCTTATGCGTCAGCGACCAGTAATTTCCATTAACAGGTAATGGCGCACCCTTTTCATCCTTTTGTAGATCAATTAAAGCAATGCCGCTTTTTTGGGCTGATATTTCAAGCGCCCGCCTGGCATGGCGGCTTAAACCAGCTACCTTCTCCCTGCCGCTCAACTGCCGGTCCTTTTCCGGCACTGCGAGTATGACCGGATAGATTATTCGATTTCGGATTTCGGATTTCGGATTTCGGATCAGACTCATTGTAACTCTATGCCTTGATGCACAGTTTCGTAAATATTGTTATGTATTCTATTTGCAACTATAGTTGGTTTATCTCGCCCTGCCTGCCCCGTTAAACTTTGAGTTGTTTAACCGGGGTCAGCAATCCAGATTAAAGCTCTGTGCCCTCAGTGGGCTCTGTGAGAGATTAAAATACGCAGTTATATTAGTACTGATTAGATGTCACCGAATTTACGAATTGGTGCACTTAGTCCCTGCCCCCTATTTCTTGGTTTTTATCTTCAGCGCCTCTGCGTATACTTTGTTTTTGGAAACACCGTATTTTACTGCGATTGTTTTTGCCAGATCGGACAGGCTGCCTTCCGTGGTTTCAATCGTTTTGATAATTTCGCTTCGAATCGTTTCCAGAGAAACATCCGGGGTTTCTTGCCGCCCTGTAACGATTAAGGTACATTCGCCTTTTACAGTTGCGCGCTCCTTCAGGCGACGGTGTATTTCAGACATATTTCCCCTGATAAATTCTTCGTGCAGCTTAGTCATCTCGCGGCACAGAACACCATAACGGTCACCCATAGTCGAAATTATTTCCTGCAGAAAGGTCATAATACGACGGGGAGATTCATAAAAGATGACGGTGCGGGGCACATGGGCAAGCTGTGCTAACTGTTTAAGACGTTTGGCCTTTTTCCTGGCCGCAAACCCGATAAAAACAAAGGAGTCGGTCGGCAGTCCGGCAACGCTGAGTGCGCTTACGGCCGCCGAAACACCCGGTATGGGAATTACGTTTATACCGCTTGCAATGGCGGCATTTACCAGCCGGTAACCGGGATCGGATACGGACGGCGTTCCGGCATCGGATACCAGCGCCACCGCAGATCCCGCTTTAAGTCGATTAAGAAGATCCGGCGTACGCTCGGCTTCATTGTGTTCGTGATAGGCGACAAGATGACCTTTAATTTTGTGACGGGCCAGTAATTTGCCGGTATGCCGGGTATCTTCTGCTGCGATAAGATCGACCCGGCCAAGGACATTAAGAGCCCTTAGGGTAATATCCTCCATGTTTCCGATGGGAGTGGCAACAACGTAAAGAGCACCCGTTTTA
>NZ_JAZFTO010000004.1:0-2167 GCF_036446775.1 Candidatus Desulfatibia sp. | reverse complement strand
GCATTTTGTCTGAAAGGAGGTGTTTTTATTTAGAATCTAAGCCCTTTCTTCTCAAACATCTTCGAGCATTCGTCATGAACCTTTTATTCTTCAGCGCTCTCCCAACGGGAAGCGAAAACCTAAACAAAAAAGGCAGTACCGCAAAAGTCACCCGGGCGGTTTGCCAGATGGCAATCGAAGCCATCGTTCTTTCAAATCTTGAAGTTGCTTCCGAGACTGTTTGACTGACCGGGTGTGTAATCGAAAACGGTCTCGGTGAGAGCAAACACGTATGCGCTCTTTTTTATACTCGTCATGGTCAACAGTCGAAATGGCCGCCACTGTTTTGGTTAATGAATCAGGTCGGGGTATCAACTCCCAGGCACCTGAGCGCTGGATGAGCCGCCGAGTACCCCCTTTTTGTCCTGTTGTGCGCAACAATTGCTGGTTGAGACCGCGAAATTCGCTCTCCCGATCATTGTTAGTGCGTGGCAAATTGGGTGTGTCATAGGTATGAAACAGTCCCGATTGATAATTTTCGGTGGTTTTTGTTATCTGTTCGACAAATTCTGTCAAAATATCATTTCCTTGACTTTGTTGTTCCATAAGACGTAGGTGGGATTGCAGTTTTTCTTTAACTTGCTCTCCTGTGCGAACAGGTTTATCTTCCGGGTCTAATAAGTCGGAAATTTGGCGCAACCAATCAAATCCTTGTCGCACATGAAGATAATCTTCCTGATGGGCAACCAGAGATTGTTCGATCCCCTGCTGTAATTGTGTTAGACAAGGCGTTGGCATATGCACAGTCATCTCTCCCAGGCAATCTGATACTTCACGCAACTGCTCGTGCATTTCAACCCCTGCCAGCCGAAAAGGAGGACGCCCTTTGAGCGTTAACAGGTAACGAACTCGTCGCTTGCAAGCTGTTTCTATCTCTTCTTGCTCTTGACGTGCCAGAGCGCGTTGTTTATCTTCCTCCGTTTTTACACCGTCTGGGGTATCTTTTCTATCTTCTGTCTCTTCTACCTTCTCTACATTTTCCACCTTGTCCGCCATCAATGGCTCATCTTTTATGACCGCAGAAACGTCTTTAGTCGGCAATACGTTGTTTACCAGTGTTGGCAACAATCCGGTAACTGTTAAGACACCCGGACGTTCAACCTGTTCTGGTCGGATTAACTCGCCCACTTCTGCACGCACCTGTTTACGCAGGCTGACTTTCATCGCTTCATCCCTTGTAGCTACGGGCACGGCGATATTCTTCAGGTAATGGCTGTGACAATAACCATGCGCTGCCTGGGGGAAAATGCTTTTTATCGCTGGTAACAATCCCCGTTGTTTATCGCTCATCACAGCCACAACTCGTAACTTGGCCTCGACTATTGGCTTTAAGAAGTTCTCAAATGCCACCTGACTTTGTTCGCTCATCCAACCGCTTCGCAGTGTCTTGCCTGTTCGCAGTTCCCGTATCAACCATAATTGTGGCTCTCCCCCTTCTGGGGCTAATCCGTCCAATGTCAATACTAACCCCATCTCTTTAGAAACATGGACTAAATCTTCCCATGAATCCCGCTCATGACAGGCTAATAAGGGCAGATATTGGTATGTATACAGATAGCGCACTTGCGACTCGCTGATTTGTAGATGCTTGACCAACCCATTGTGTATCTCATTGAAGTTTTGATGCCATGTTTGTCGTTGCCAGCCGATATTGGCTATCACATCATAGCCATAAGTGCCGTGAAGTGGCGCTATCTGTTGCCATCCCGCTGACCGTAAATTTGTACCCTGCCCATCACAGTCTGGATTTAGACATCGTTTGGGACAATAGGCTATTTTCATCACTGATTCCATCGTCTGCACAATTTTACGTCCATTCGTATATTCTTCTTGCACCAACAGCCGGCCACAAATCGAGCATGTTTCCAGTTCATATGTGTACGTTTTGGATATTTGCGGATATAGTTGCTTTGGGGTTCTCATGGTTATTACCTCTTTTGTCAACTGATTTGAAGTAGTTTGCCAGGAGAATCCTTTTTATCCAAATCTATTTACCAGTGGACTTTTGCGGTACTGCGATTTTTGGGATACTTACCAAAAAGTGTTTTCATCAGAGACGCATCAATCGGTAGGCAAAGAGAGCGGTGAGACAAATCACGTTGAACGTTGGAATTGTACCTTGCACCAG
>NZ_JAZFTO010000003.1:0-5697 GCF_036446775.1 Candidatus Desulfatibia sp. | reverse complement strand
AAGGCCCAATCCCGTACCGCCGGCATCGCGCCGGGTCGTAAAAAATGGCTCGAAGATCCGCTCAATCATTCCACGTTCCATACCAATTCCGTTGTCTTCAACCTCGATCAAAACCGATCCGAGCCTGCCGATGTGTCGCGTGGTCACCGAAAGCCTTCCGTTATCTAAATCAGCAACGGCGTGGACAGCGTTCGTCACCAGGTTTGCCAGCACCTGCTCAAGTTTCTGAGAGTGTCCTTGAATTTTCGGTAAATCGGGGGCTAAGTCCATTCTCAATTTGCTTACGGATTTCCTCACTTCAGCCCCGACAATAGCCATCGTTTTTTCAATCATCTCATTGACCTGAACAGGCTTGACCCGGGTGCTTTCATCCAAGCGGGCAAAATCCTTCAGGTTGGAGACAATTTTGTTAATCCGATCTGAACCGACTCTGATGTCCTGTATTAATGCCCCCATATCTCCACACAGCTCTTCAATACTGAGACCAGACATTCGTCGCTTCGGGTGGGCCGAGGCATACTCCAAAACAAGCGGTTCAAACATCTGCCATGTTTCTTCTAAAAGTGGTATGTTATAGGTGATGAAACTATTCGGGTTGTTTATTTCATGAGCCACGCCCGCCACCAATTGGCCCAAGGCGGCCATCTTCTCCTGATGGACTATCCGTGTCTGTGCTTTCTTGAGTTTACGGGTTTGTTCCTCGGCAATCTCTTCCAGATATTCGGTATAGGTCTTCAATTCATCTTCTAATTTTCTCTGTTGGGTGATGTCCATGATATATTCGACAAATCCGACTGTATTTTTCCTGGAATCCTGCACGGGGTAGGCATGAATCCAGAGCACCTGCCGTTCTCCATTTTGCAGTATAACCTCCTTTTCCAAATTCTTAACCTTACCGGTCTTCATCGCTGACTTGCCCGGGCAGTCTTTACAAACATCCTGCCCCTGCCAGAGGAGCTCAAAACATTTACGTCCTTTCGCAAGGGATGACCCTGTAATGTCTTTTAGGAGATCCTCGTATGCACGGTTTGCTTGAATGATCTCGTGATCCCTGGATATGTAGGCAATTCCGGCCGCGATCGCATTGAATATGGAAACCAAGGTGTTTCTGGCCATAATCAGTTCCTTTTCCTTTTCAGCAAGTGCTTGGGCCATTCGGTTAAAAGATTCGCCTAACTCTTCCACTTCATCACCGATCTCGATCTTTACACGTTGAGTCAGATCCCCTTGGGCCATGTGCCCGGCAGTCTGAATCAACTTTTTCAAGGAACCCTTCAGGCGGCGCTCCAGAAAATATGTGAGAAACGATCCAACCAAAATCGTCACGATGAAAATGGTGAGACCCCAGTATGCAGTCCTTGCCAAACGCCGGTTAACCTCCGTGGTATTAATCCTCATGTGGATCTCTCCCACGTCTTTGCCCTCATGAACAATAGGCCTACGGATATAGAAGCGATGGCCGGATTTGTGGAAAAGTCCCACAGGCTTACCTGTCTCTTGAACGATTGGGCTCCCTTTCTGTGTATACACCGTATGATCCCGTTGCAGACCAGCTTCGGCCAATACACCCCCTTCCCGACCTACAAACTTAATATAATCGATATCTCTGTCCCCTAGTGCAAGCTGAACAAACCCCTTTAGAAACGCTTCATCCTTATGCAACATATACTCTGAAGTAGCCGCTGAGATTAAACTTGATTTCATCTGAGCAACTTTTACTACTTCCTCTTCATCAACACGGTGTTTATTTACAATGGTGAAATAAAAAGCATATGAAGTCAAAAGGGCAAAGGTCAGAGAAATGGAGATGATCGCCTTTTGGCGAAGACTGATCCAGCGCTTGTTGGGGGTACTTTTCATCTTTTTGTGTTGTGCTACAGAATTCTCCATAGCCGCTAGCTTTAAAGTTATTTCACTTCGCTCATCCCGCCGGACTGCTATAGAGCATTGGCCTATATCCCGCAAGAATTGTTTTTGCACTAGTGGGGGAAGTTGTTCCGTGCCGTTATCAGCGTATATACGGGGCTGGTCATCAGATCATGGGCTTTTAGAATCCGGCTGGTTTTAGGTTGCATTTCTGCCTCTTTTTGCTGAACCTATTTCAGGCTTTCTTTTTCTGTTTTCCAAATCATCAATATCACAAAAATGAAAACTCCCTGCCATAGCTTTCTATCGCAAAATGTATGCCATAGGCGGCATAGCTGCAAACTTACTCCCAACTGTTTGTAATTACGTTATTTATATAACACGGGAATAAAGAATGGCGAGGATAGGGGGTCGACTAAAAGGTCGCAAGGGGTTTGACTATGTAGAGGATAGCCTGAGTAACATAAGGCCATAACCTTTTGGTATAAAAGTATAAATCGCCCGGCGACCTTTTTGGCGCTCATATGCGACCTAAATGTCGCCTAACAGGGACTTCCAGCGGGGGTCATCCTTCATCAGGGCTATCTTTCGCTGGAGCTGTCTTAGCGAACACCCTATGTATCCCGCAGGTCTGTTTTTCTGGGAATGTCTGATCTATCTTCCCATTCCTTCGTTTCCCTGTCCGTCCATTGCCTAACGAACCGGAGCATAAATATTTGTCTAAATTGCTCCGGACAGCAACTGCTGGAACATCTTGCGGGCTGCTTCACTCTCCCACTTTCGATAACCGCTGGCTACGGCCACAACCTGCCCCTGAGGGTTTATGAAAAAATTCATCGGGACTCCGCGCACACCATACTGTGCAGCAGTGGCCGCCTTGGGATCCAGCAGATTGAGAAAAGTCAGATTTTTCCGACCTACATAAGCTTTCACCAACTTTCTCACTTTTGCATCTCTGCCCCGGTCGATAGAAATGGCCACAACAACCATACCTTTTTCTTTGTAAAGATGGTGGACTTTTTCCAGAGAGGACCTCTCCTTGTCGCAGTAAGGTCACCAAGTGGCCCAGAAATTCAACATAACAAATTTGCCTTTGAAATCACGCAAGCTTCTTTTTTTCCCCTCTAAATCGGGAAGGTTAAAAGCGGGAGCATCAAGCATTTCTTTAAGCCTGACTACCCCCATCGGCCTCAGGTAATCTATCTCCGCGCTAAGGGAAAGTTCAGCGGCCGCCAAAAAAACAAATAGGACCAAAGAAAAAAGTATAAGCCGTCTGGTTGTTTTTTTAACTTTTGAAAATTTCGCGGCCTTTCCCATTCTCTGAATAAGAGATGCCGGAGATATTTTACCAAATTTCATGTCTTTTCCTCCCTAATTGTTTGATACTGACCTTAAATCCTCAATAAAGCGTTTGGTATATCTCTCAAGTATTTCGGGCCCGGGCCCTGATTTTACCGAGCTTTTCCATTTTTTCAGCAATTCAATAAACTCCATGTCATCTTCGCGCCTGTAGAAGGTCACCAGGGCTGTCGCTTTTGGTTTTAGCGCCGGGATAGTATTGTAATCGGCACCCGGAGGGCCGTCCCGCCCGGGCAATATACGGGACTCACCCAACTTGCCCTGAAAACGATAGAAGGCATCGTCCGGTGGTAAAAATTCGAGCCGATATTCAATATCATTAGTGCCGTGGGTAATATCATTTCCTGCCAGCAGTGGTTTCTTGTCGCCCGTAATCAGGTAATAGACGGATTCGGAGTTCAGGAATTGAACTGCCCGGTGTTCGGTTCTCTTTTTACTGTGCGGATACATCTCGTTCGAATAAAGCGCAATGTCAAGCTTTATCCTCTCATCAGGAGGCAGATGAATGCCTTTAGCAAAGATATAGGTTGTTTGATAGTTGTGTTGCTGCACTGTTGCTGCGACAGGCTCTGACTGCCGGTTAAGCGCCAGGGTGACTGAAACATAATGATCAAGTTGATGCCAGTCCTTCACCGAACCTATCCAACCAAGCAAACTCTTTTTCCATGGGCTCAATCCGGCCGGCAGTCCGGACCGGCGAAAAACAATGTTGTAAGTCAGAAAGGTTAATTCAATGGTGCTTTGACTGTCAACCTTTAATCGGTCGTAATCAACCCGTCCGTAGACGACGGGTGTAGTTTGTGAATGTTTATAGGTATGTATAAACACTATATCAGGATCATTTTTATGTTTGTTCAGTAATGTCTGATCTACATTCGAAGAAATTATCCTGCCTTTTTCACCAACTAGATAACCGTAAGTAATATAATCCTGATAGAAATCAATGAAGGGCTCCTGCCCATCTGCGAGGAAAAACCGGGGGCGAAAACGGTGCAGCAGGTTTTTTTCTTCAACCGTCGGCTCTGTTTCCCGTGGCGGGTATTTTTTATAGTATTCCTTAAATTCAGGAAGCTGCGAAAACTGAAAATCGTCTGATCCGCATGCGTAAAAGAGAATACTGAAGGCAAAGCAAATTTGAAGTACTTTATTCATAAACCACTTACACCCTCCCTAACCTCATCCACCACCTGGCGGACATCAGGCAGGCATCATTTGCCTTTCGGATTTTTGGTAACGCACTGACATCTTCCAAACTTTTTTTCCTCCATGATCTTTTCCATTATAAGGGATCGGCCATTGTTTATATAGTCTCGCTTAATATCTTCACTTGAATATTCAAAACAATAACATACCAGATTAGCCATTTATGATTTCCTTTCAGAGATTAAGCTGCCCTAATCAATGTTCCTAAAGGTACTTATGAAGTTCTTCAAATGTCAACTGCCCAAGCCGGTAGCCTTCCTCAACGGAAAGTATTTTTAAGTTCTGGTCCTGCCCTGAGATCCACTCCGCTGCCACTTCAGTTGAACTAAAAAAATGCACCAGGCAACAGAAGTTGCTCCAGATTTCCTCGACAACTCCACTGGCTCTTGTTGTCTTTTCAGGTAGCGCCATGGATATCACGGTGCTGTTTGGTTCAACCCGCTCTACTTTTTCAGGCGTTATTGTAAGTTTGATCTTCATTTTTGTGGCCGGACAAAAAGACTCGACCCTGGCAGTATTTTTAAGCAAAGCCGGCAGAAATAAACTGTCCCATGCACACCAGGTTGTAAATGAACGGCCCTTTACTTCGAACCGGTGCGGATGACTTTTCTGAGACAGCCCCAAGAGCCCCACGATGTTGCCTTCATCATCATGTTCAGAAAATCGGTTTAGTAAAGACTTTGCGCCGCTATAGGAAATTTTAATATTTGAAGAGATTTGCTCGATTTGCTGCGGCGATACGGGCAGACCACCTGCTATAAGCCTTAAAGCCTGAATGAGAAGGCGTGACTCACTTGGCTCAAACCGTGGCGGAATTTCAAATTCACGTAGTGCCTTTGCAATCTCAGCAATATTTTCGCTTTTCATTTTTCCTTCCTCTCGGAAATCAGCCGTTTTTCCATCTTCTATACGAAATAAAGGTAAAAGCGATCATCAGCGCCAGCGCAGGAAGTAATACATAATAAAAATAGGGCGTGAAGGCGCTCAGGCCGGCTACCCCGAGTGTAATAAGCAAAATCTTCCCAACGCAGCACAGGGCTAAAAGAATAGTTCCTGTAAGTCCTGTATAGAACCATTGTTTAGACGTTTCTGATGATTTTTCCGGGTTTGCATTCAATGCGGTTATTATTCCTCAATCAGCTTGGCCTTGAAACCAATCTGGTTTACTTTGTTAACAATCTCATCCGCGCTGACCTTGTCGGGATCGAAATAGACTTCCCCCTTGCTTTTAAAAAAACTAATGCTCGCCTTTTCAACACCTTCCAGCCC
>NZ_JAZFTO010000002.1:0-3391 GCF_036446775.1 Candidatus Desulfatibia sp. | reverse complement strand
GAATTTTTTGGTGTCGGTCTCATGCTGGTGACAGGAAGTACAGTTTAGACTCTGGCCCTCGATTTGGTTTTTCTTTTCCAGGTGCGGCTGGTGCACGAAAAGTACCTTCTCGTTAAACTTGATTTTCTTGGTCTTGAATTTGTCATCCGGCTGGCCGTGGCAGTTAGCGGTCATGCAGTTGGCGTCGCTGATCTTCGGTCTGGTTCTGATGGTTTCGCCGCCAAGCTTAAGGTAGGAGAAGCGCTCCGGCGGCTTTTGGGGAATGTGGGTACTCACGGTCGCAGGGCTTGAACCCGAGGTCTTACCCAGTTCCGCGGTCCCTCTGGGCGGATAGTGGCATGCGACGCAGCCGAATTCCTTGTGCTTGCTTTTTTCCCAAAGCTCGTAGCTTTTTTGAACCACGCCCGGGTAGGTCAGAATATGGCAGTAGCCGCAAAAAAACTGGGGCTGGGGGATATCGACCTGCGGCAGCTCGGCCGGAACCTGCGCCGTCTGATCGGCTGATAAAGCCGGGCCGGACAAAAACAGGATCGCCACAATTGCCATGACAAAAACATGAATGCAGATTCGTGGTTTAGTCTCAATGTGTTGGGTTTCGGTATTAGTCATTTTGATCGATACTCCTTAACCAGTAAAAGAGTTCGTCCGGGTCAACCGGCTTGTTGAGACAGGCATAAATGTGGTAGCAAATGGCATCTTTTAGTTCAGGATTATACGGATGTTTGGAAATACAGAAAAAATAGACTTCCGGGTATTTTAAAGTCAGGTCCCGGATGGTGCGATTGTCGATTAATACAGTATCGATGTCTATGAACACCGCCAGGCAGGCACTCTCTTCAATGCATTTTCCCAGATCCGGCAGCAACTGCATGGGGATTGCCTGATATTTGTCTCTCTCCAGCATGGCGCATAACTCCCGGCACTGTATTTCGTCCGCATCCAACACTATAATCTTCTTTTCCAGCAAGAGTCGTTCTCCTTAGGTAATTTCGCGTAAGATTTGGAACATTTCATGTAAGGGTGTAAGAATTGCGCCTTATTTAAGCACTGCTTATGATTGCTTCAGTGTTTTCATTCAGAGTTACGTATAGCAAAAATTGTGCCAGAGTTCGCAGAAAATTCCTCTATTTCTATTTATACAATAATAACGGCATGATATAAGCGATCAGAATCTTTGTGAAGGGTTGGCAAAAGGAGAAAAATGTTCGGAAGTTTCGGACAAAGTCCGCTAAAATTGGATTTCGTCCGATTTAACCGGACGAACAGTGAGACAAATATTGATATTTAGCTCGGAATATTTTTTTTAAAAACGCTTAGTTTAAGCTTATAAAGAATATAGTATTAAGCGGGTTACGTTGGTCGTTGGTTTAGCTTTATAAAACAAAGCCAGAAAATCATGTAGCTTCAAGTGTGATTTGTTGAGGATGATCCTGCAAAAAAAAGACCAAGGAGTAAATGCAGACTTTCACGGCAACGTCTAAATTTTAGACACATTATAGCGCAAATAAGTTTTTTTAGTGTAAATTAAGCTATTTAAACTGGTATTAAAATTAAACACAATTTTAAACTGTAAACAATAAAAGTAACCGTTCACGGGTTCGGGGTTCAGCCTGTGAACGCCTACCTAATTCATCAAGGTTAATGCATGGTGTGCTGGACAATCTGATATTTTCTGAGCTTATTATAAAGCGTGGCGCGGCTGATCCCCAGACGTTGGGCGGCCAGTTTTTTGTTCCAGTTACACTCTTCCAGGGTTTCGGTGAGCAGATTTTTCTCATTTTCCTGAATCGTTCCGGGCGATTCAGCCCTAAAGGAGGCACCAAAATTGCGAATGGCCGGCGGCAGGTCTGAGACCTCGATCCGATCGCCCTTGACCAGCACGACGGCATGCTCAATACTGTTTTCCAACTCGCGAACATTTCCCGGCCAGGAATAATCAAGCAGGATGCGCATAGCATCCGAGCTGAAGTCTTTTACCTCCTTGTCCTGTTCAGCAGTGTACCGATTTAGAAAGTGCCGGCTAAGCAGCGGGATGTCGTTGCCTCGCTGCCTGAGCGGCGGTAAAAAGACAGGAATTACATTCAGGCGGTAATAAAGGTCCTCCCGAAAATTTCCGTTTTTCACTTCCTCAAGAAGATCTTTATTGGTAGCCGCCAGGATACGCAAGTCAACGCTTAGGGTCTTTTCACCTCCTATGCGCTCAAATTTTTGGCTCTGGAGCACTCGCAAAAGTTTGATCTGGGCTGACGGGGATATTTCGCCGATTTCATCTAAAAAAACGGTCCCGCCATGGGCCTGCTCGAAACGTCCGGCTTTTTGGCGGATGGCTCCGGTAAAGGCCCCTTTTTCATGACCGAAGATCTCGCTTTCCAAAAGCGTGGCCGGATAGGCCGAGCAATTGATTATGACAAAAGGGTTGTTTTTACGAAGGCTTAAGCGATGGATGGCCTGGGCCACCAGCTCTTTGCCGGTGCCGCTTTCGCCCTCAATAAGAACAGAGGCATCGGTGGGAGCAATATCCTCAATCAGTTGGTAGATCTTTTGCATCTTGGGATTTTTCCCGATGATTCCGCTGAATTCGGTGATGTTTTCGATGCGGCTCTGCAAATTGCGGATTTCTTCCTCTTGCAGTGCGGCCCGTTTGATGGTTCCGGAAGTTTGATTCAACATCAGCTCCAGCAGCTCCATTTCTTTGGTTTCGCTTTTGCATTCTATAGGACAGGAAGCGAGCATCGCACCCAAGAGCTGATTCTGATGATGGAGCGGGAATACGATCAGGTGCCCGGTATGTTTAAAGTTATCCGGGACAACCGGGGGTGAGAACGTATCTGTACTTACAAACGCTATTTTGTTAAATCCTTTTAAGATCGACTCGACGGCCTCCGAGAACTCTTTATCGAGTATCCTGGTTTCACTTTCCGATAAAACAAAAAGCGCATCTCTGCTGTCGCTAAAAATAATCAGCACCATTTCCTTGCAGGCTAATATGCTTTGAAACTTCCGAATTAAATAGGTAACGACATCATTCAAATTCGGCAATGCCCCGATTTCCTGAACAATGGCAAAACAGCTGCGGGTCTGATTGTGGGCGCGGTCCAGCTCCACAGCCTTTTCTTTCAGCTGTTGGGTATAATCCTTGATTCGAGCAATCATCTGATTGAAAGAAGAGGCCAATTTGCCTACTTCATCCTGAGCTTTCACCTCAAATTCAGCCTCCAGGTGATCCTCGTCAATATTTTCGACGGCCTTTGACAGTGCCGCCAGCGGTTCGGTCACCCGTTTAATAAAAAGGAAGGCCGCGGCCAGCCCTAAAAGCAAAATCACAAGGGTGAGAACGCTCATATGAAACCATAGTTTCATTATTTGACGTTTAATCGGCATTTCGGAGAAC
>NZ_JAZFTO010000001.1:0-17649 GCF_036446775.1 Candidatus Desulfatibia sp. | reverse complement strand
ATGGCCATTTTTGGGGCTCAAAACACACTTTTAAGAGAAAAAGCACGGGGAGCGAGAGGTTCATATCATTTCGTGAAGCACAGGTTCCTTACAATAGCGATTTAAGACCTAACGAATTGGGGTCGGGCCACAGCAACATATTGAAATAATTTATAAAACGTTCTATTTTTGCTTTAAATAAAGCCTTAAATGACCATTTTGGGGGCTCAAAACACACTTTTAAGAGAAAAAGCACGGGAGGCAGGAGGTTCAAATCATCTTCGTGAAGCACGGGTTCTTTACAATAGCGATTTAAGAGCTAATATTACCTACTTTTGGAGCAATAATCCATAAATATTAATACGATAGCCTGGCCCGACCCAAATGCCCTTTAATACTTCAGCCACTTTTAATAATAGAAGCGGAATTTTTTCGGGATTTCTTTTTGAACCAACTGTGCATCATAAAGCACTATTATGCCCGCAATCAATAAATCCGCTTGACATATTACGCAAAACGTAATACTGTGTGCGTATGATAAAATCATTTGCCTGCCGAGATACTGAAAAGCTGTTCAACGATCAACGGGTCCGCCGCTTCCAATCTTTTGAACGGCAGGCGAGAAAAAGGCTTATGGTTCTTCATGCCGCTCCGAATCTGGAAGCTTTAATGCTTAATCCAGGAAATAAGTTCCATTCTCTAACAGGAAACAGGAAGGGGCAATTCACTATCAGCATTAACAAACAGTGGCGTGTTTGTTTTGAGTGGCATGAAGGTAATGCATTTAATGTTGAAATTGTAGATTATCTTTGAGGTATTGATATGAGTGCCAACAAACTTCTTGACCCGATTAAACCAGGTGAAATCCTTCGTGAAGATTTTATGGAACCTTTGGGCATTAGTATAAATCAGCTTTCACGTGACCTTTCGGTCCCTCCCAATAGGATTAGCGAGATTGTCAACGGGAAAAGATCCATTACTGCCGATACTGCATTGAGATTGCAGCGCTATTTCGGTGTTGAAGCTCAGTTTTGGCTGAATTTGCAGACTGAATATGATTTGCGAATGATAAAGCGAAATATTTGGTCTGACATCAAACGGCGAATTATCCCGGTCAAGACAACGGAAACAGGGATTGAGCATAGTGCCGGGGCATAACATCCGCCTGGACGCAGACGGGCTAAAAACCGCGCCCGCTGGTCAGGCGCGGGTTAGCTGAATGAATGATAATGATGAAGATATTGAAAGGCAAATAGAAAAGATATGTCAAAAATTGGCAGGAATTCGCCATGTCCATGCGGATCTGGTAAAAAATATAAAAAGTGTTGCAGCAAGGTAAAACAATCTCAGTTTGATGGACTATCTCCTTCAATCCGGATGAAGGGTGGTGTTCGTTTTGATGAAACAGTTAATGGGTTTATCGCCATAGTCCACACTTGGGATAATGTTAACTGCATTGGTGAACCAAAGGAATGGCAGGCACCAGAAGTATTTAAAACCGAAGAAGAAGCTATGTCGTATTATCAAACTTCAATTCGTCCCAGATTACAGGGAATGATGATTGAAATAGAAAGAAAGGAATCGGGCACAAAAGTTACACATAAAAAATTAGAATGATTTTAACACCTTTGGACCAGCTAACAATGTGTTTGAAAGGACCGCAAGGTTCGGGCGGTCCCTTATTTTTACACAATATATTAATAACTTAGCTTTATCACAGGCCGTTGTTCCTTGCGGCCTCTCAACACGGGTGTTGGGCATCAAAAATAACGAAACGAAAATTTGTTTATTGACTTTCAAAGGAAATGTAATTACAATGTATGAACATTTCTTATCAAGGAGGTCAAATATGAGAGCACGGATAGTAAAAATTGGAAATTCCCAAGGGATACGTATTCCAAAGCCTCTGCTCGAACAGACTGGGATCATGGATGATGTTGAGTTAGATGTGGATAAAAATCAAATAATTATACGGCCAGTTTCAAACCCGAGAGATGGATGGGATGACGCTTTTAAGGCTATGGCCGATAGTGGTGATGATATGATTATAGACGAGGCTGAAAATATCTCACATTCTTGGGATGACAATGAATGGCAATGGTAGCAAATCGATTCGATGTATATTTGACAAGCCTTGATCCTGTAGTTGGTTCTGAAATCCAGAAAACCAGACCGTGTTTAATTGTTTCGCCTGATGAAATGAACAAACATATCCGCACCGTCATCATCGCTCCAATGTCGACTGCCGGTAAAGATTATCCCACCCGAGTCTCATGCACATTTAAAAAGAAAAAAGGACAAATCGTCTTAGACCAGATACGAACCATAGATAAAGCGAGACTCATCAAAAAACTCGGTACCATCAATCCTGAAACCCAGCTAAAGGTTATTTCCGTCTTACAACGGCTTTTTGCGTTTTAAGACTGCCCAACATCCGCATGCACAGGACGCTCGTAAACTCGCGCCTGTAATGCGAGGGCGATGGACGTAAAAGCCATATAAAAGGCCATATAAATATATTGACACATATCTTGATCTGCCGTATCTTAATCGTATGACTAAACAATCTGATTTTGAATGGGATTCCGCTAAGGACCAACTGAATCAAAAAAACCACGGTGTCTCCTTTGCACTAGCGCAGCTTGCTTTCCTGGATCATTATCGTGTCATTTTAGAGGACCTGGAACACAGTGATGATGAAAAGAGATATTATTGCCTTGGCAAAGTCACGGATGGAGTTATGACCGTAAGGTTTACCTATCGAAAAAACAAAATCAGGATTATTGGCGCCGGATATTGGCGGAAAGGAAAAAAGATATATGAAAGGGAAAATAAAATACACGGATGAGCCTATCGGAAATGTGAAGGTTATTTCCGACTTCCTTCCTTCACCTGAAGAACTGGCTTTGAAGGACGAAACAGTTAAGGTCACTATTGCTCTTAGCAAAGCGAGCGTAGAGTTTTTTAAAAATGAGGCAAAGAAGTATAATACTCAATACCAAAAGATGATTCGTAGATTATTGGATGAATATGCGGCCCATCAATCCTAAGCTGTCCATAACCATGGCATGAACGCCGACTGTGATTTCGCTGAGAGCTCAACCCCATCAGGTTATGCCCACGTTCGGTGTATAAAAAATATACGGTAACCGTTTTTGTTTTTACACTTCAATTGTGCTATAATTTATTAATTTGTCTAAAACCAACTTGAATGAGGTCAATATTATGAAACAATTTAAAATAGTTGTTGAGAAACATCCCGACACCTATGTTGCTTATCCACTCGGCCTAAAGGGCGTTGTGGTCGGTCAGGGTGACACATACGAAGCGGCGTTGGCTGATGTTAAATCGGCAATTAAATTTCATGTTGAAACATTCGGGCCTGAACAAATTGATGTTGACTCACCCATTCTGGAAGCCTTCATTGCAGAAACAGGAGTATCTGTCTGATGTCGAAGTTTCCTGTTGATGCTCCAATTCGAAAAGTTGTTAAGTCCTTTGAGCTTCTTGGATTCGATATCGTTCGTGAGGGCAATCATATTGCGATGTCGAGAGAAAATCCAGATGGCACCCGAACTCCTCTAACGATGCCAAACCATCCAAGCCGTAAAGCGACGCGGGATTATCTTGGAGGAAAAGAATGAGCACGATAAAACTCAATAAAGAAGAACAAGATATACTCAATTCCTTTGAACGGGGAGAATGGAAGTCCGTTTCAAACCTTAAAGCTGAAATTAATAAACACCGAGAGTATGCTCGAAAAACGCTGAAAAAAGATAAACGGGTAAATATTAGAATATCCTCTAAGGCTCTGGAGGAGCTTTAGGCTATTGCTATTGAAGACGGTATGCCTTACCAAACTCTCATTTCAAGCATTCTTCATCGTTACGTTACAGGTCGCCTTGTTGACAAACCAAGGCCGAACAAATCATTTGAGTCTGACGGCTAAAAGCCGTGGCGCCTGGGCTTACTTTTCATGTTCAATACTTCTTTTAATAGAAAGATGGGATTTGTTGCAGAAATCCATTTTATGTGACGATTCCCGAAGGTCAAAAGGTATCGGGAGTAATATTGGCGGATCAATTACGATCTCTTGATCATAGAGCGAGAAAAGCGACATCTATTGGCAGGTGTCCTGAGGTGTTACTTCAGGAAGTTTTAATGCATGTAGAGCCCATTTTGTTCTAAACCTTCAGAAATATTTAAAAATAGCCGAACCTGACAGTCCGCCTGACCGCAAGAACTCAGGGCTATTTAGCTTAAAAGGTCCTTTTCGGGGCCAAAAAGAGTCGTTTAAGACAATTTTAGGGTCTATTTTAAGCCTCTTTTGCTGTTATTATAGTCGGTTGCCGTGGCCCGACCCCAAATGACGCTTCTCATGCTGGGTTGGGTGCTTGAACGAAAAAATGGTATTGACATAGGGCATACCATTGGTTATACTTATCGTATTTATCGGAGGTATAACATTATGGCAAGTATTAAGACAGCGATATCAATTGAAGAGCCCATTTTTGAACAAATGAATATTCTTGCAAAAAATCTAAATATCTCAAGAAGTCGCGTATTTGCTCTGGCGGCTGAAGAATTCATACAGCGCCATAAAAATACCGAGCTTCTTGAATCCCTGAATAAGGCCTACGGTGACTTGTCTGAATCTGAACCCATTGTGCCCAGAATGCGTTCAAGGCACTATAAGATAGTGAAAGATCAATGGTAATCAACCAAGGCGATGTATTCTGGATAGAATTCGACGAACCCTCAGGGTCAGAACCCGGCTATCGTCATCCCCATGTTGTTATTCAAAACAATCTATTCAACCGCAGCCGAATCAATACAGTCGTAGTTTGCGCGCTGACATCAAATCTTAAGCGAGCCCAAGTACCTGGTAATGTGGCTCTGAACAAAGGTGAGGCCAATCTGCCTAAAAAAAGCGTAGTGAATATTTCCCAAATTTTTACCGTCAACAAAAGCGATTTATCAGAAAAAATCGGAACGTTGTCGAGAATTCGTATTTCTTCAATTTTACAAGGTATTAGGCTTCTCACTGAACCAAGAGAAGTTGATTAAGATAAATAAGCATTTAACATCCGCGTGGTGTGTGACAGGCAAAACGCCGGCGCTTTTTTGTCAGCCCCCCACGCAAGCGTTATGTGGCTACTCTTATAAGGTTATATAAATAAAAATGCTAAAAGTCGATCCACACCCTGATTATCCTTCAGAGGATGGCAGGTATCTGAGGGGGAATGATTTTTCTCCAGTTGCCGTGGCCATAATTTTGAATTGTGACGGAGATAAAATTCCTCCCGAACTTGAGAGTCTTGTACGGGCTGGGATAGAAACGGGGGCTGCTTTATCAGGCACTGTGCAGACTGAGAATATTGGGTTTGAAAAAATTGTATGCAACATCGTCGCCAATCCTAACATACGCTATCTAATCGTCGGTGGACCAGAGTCTATGGGCCATTTGACGGGCGAGGCTTTAAAAGCTTTAATTCAACATGGCGTTGATGACAAGAAACGTATCATTGATACCGATGCGCCTCACCCTTTTCTGTTCAACCTGTCCATGGAGATGATTGAGCGTTTCCGAAATCAGCTTTCTGTTATTGATCTTCAATTTGAAGGAGATCCGGATCTAATCAGAAAGGCTGTTTGGTCCTGTTACCAGGAAAGCCCCGTAGAGTTTCGTAGTTATTCATTGTACGATCCAGGTGCATATTCTGAGACGCCTCTCAGTGGTAAACTGACATGGCGCATAACCCAGCCATGGGCCGAGATTCTTGATGATAAGGAGCGTGAAGCAAAAAGAAAAGCTCAGGAACTAATGAAAAAGTTAAAGGCCAGATCCAAAAAAAAACAAGAGAAAAAATCATAGGCACTTAAGCAGCAGACAACTAACGGGTAGTACCGACCGCTAACGCGGCGGCACACCTGCATCGTTGGGTTTCAATAAAAAAATGTTATTAAATAGGAGGAATAGCCTATGTCAGAATTCAAGGATGTAACGATAACTAAAAAAGCAAATGTTTACTTTAGCATGCTAAACGGTTTTGGAGATACAACAAATGGGATACGTACAAATGCATAGGCAGCAACTGGGCTTTTTCCCTACCCCCATCGTTAAGCTTCCCCGCCTATCCAAGAAGTTGGGCGGTCCCCGAATCCTGATGAAGCGTGACGATCAAACCGGCCTTGCTATGGGAGGAAATAAGACTCGGAAGCTGGAGTATCTGGTTGGCGAGGCGCTCGCTGGCGGGTGCGATACCTTGATAACGGGCGGGGCGGAACAATCTAACCATTGCCGGCAGACGGCAGCGGCGGCCGCAGCATGCGGGCTGCCCTGTCACCTGGTTCTCGGCGGTGAACCCCCGGATATTCCAAATGGCAACCTGCTCCTCAATGGACTGTTTGGTGCGGAGATTCATTGGACAGGAGAGCTTCGGAAGGGTGAGAAGATCCCCGAGATAGCAGACCAAATCCGCGAATCCGGCCGCAAACCATACGTAGTTCCTTATGGCGGGTCGAATTCAACGGGGGCAGTCGGCTTTGTTGAAGCCGTTCGGGAATTGGTGACCCAATTGGCGGAACTGGAGGAGACGGTAACGCAAATAGTGTTTCCCTCAAGCTCTGGCGGCACTCAAGCGGGTCTTATCGTGGGCAGAAGCATTTTTGATCAGCACTTTCAGCTCATCGGCATTGGGATCGACAAAGCCGAAGCAGGTGATCGACCGTTTGATGAATTGGTGTTGAGTCTTGCGAATTCGACGGCCGAACGACTGGAAGCAGGGCTGACCTTTACTCCTTCCGACGTCACAATTCGGAATGAATATTTTGGTGATGGATACGGAGTCGTTGGTGAACTTGAGCGGAGAGCAATACAGTTGACAGCCGAGACAGAGGGAATTCTCGTTGATCCCGTTTACACGGGAAGAGCGATGGGGGCGCTTATTGACATGATAGAGCGACGCGAGTTTTCTCCGGATGATACGGTTTTGTTTTGGCATACGGGAGGAACCCCCGCACTGTTTCCGTATGCAGGGGAAATCGCCCGCAGGGATATAAACAAGTAAACAACTATCTTTTTAAGTATTTGCAAATAATCGTAAAACAATAACCTAAAACCTAACACTTAAAAACCTAAAACGTGATGAATTCGACCTTTTACGAATTAAGGAGGAATAGTTTATGGCTGATCTGCAATGGGATAGTCCCCCCGAGATACAACTTGACTCAAGCAAGACGTATAGGGCGATAATTGAAACCAACACGGGTGTCATTGAATTGGAGCTTTATCCGCAACACGCACTCAAAACGGTCAACAACTTTGTATTCCTGGCCGGCAAGGGCTTTTACGATGGTATATCTTTTCACCGGGTGATTAGTAATTTCATGATCCAGGGGGGAGATCCGACAGGCACAGGTGGAGGCGGCCCTGGTTACAGGTTTGAAGATGAGGTAGCGGGAAATCCACTGAAACATGAAAAGGGCGTGATCTCGATGGCGAACGCTGGGCCAAACACGAATGGAAGTCAGTTCTTCATCACACACGCACCCCAGCCGCACTTGAATGGGAAACACACAGTATTTGGAAAGGTAGTGGTCGGTCAAGATGTCGTGGATTCAATTCGGGAAGGCGATAAGATGGAGCAGGTAAAAATAAGCGAGAAGTAAACGTATCATTTTTCGCCCGGGGAAAATGAAAATGGTGTAATGAGCTTAGATCATGGACTGACCGTTGAGGGAGTAAAATATGTTTGTAAAGGTTTGCGGCTTAGTTGATACAGCCCAAATAGATAAAGCCATAGAGTATGGTTATAATGCAATTGGTGTTGTTACCTACCATAAAAGTATACGATATTGCCCCCCTGAAAAGGCGATAAAGCTTGCCGAATATGCCCGCGGAGAAATAGATTCTTTTGTAGTGGGGGTGCATTATAGTGATGTTGAAGCTGCAGCGGATGCCTTCGATTATGTACAGATTTATGAAAGCAAGCAACTTGCGAACCTTGTATTTGCTTCACGGGAAAAGCCTCCGGAAGATCTTAATTACAACTATTTTGTGTATGATACAAGCGTGGGAAGCGGTGTATTCAAAACATTTCCCAAGTGGCTTAAGGATGTGGAAGGAAGGCTGGTTATAGCCGGCGGCCTCAACAAAGACAATGTTTGCGATGTAATTAGAACAATCAAGCCATTTGGCGTTGACGTGTCCAGTGGAGTGGAAAAAGATGGTGTAAAAAATTTTGAGTTAATGAAAGATTTTATCGGTGCCGTAAGAAATTGCAGTAATACTTCCTCTTCTTAAAAATTTGGTTACGACAAACACCTTTGATGGTATTTTTAAAAAGAAGTTTGGTCTTATTCAGATGAAGGAATTCGAATGCGTCGACAGCTGAGACATATCCCTTGTCATCATCGCAGGCCTTTTTTATGGAGCAATGTCGACAGCCAGCCGGGTTTATCCGTAATAATCACGTCTACATTCAGACTGAGGGCCTTGTTCACCTGTTTGGTAACGTTACAGGCATATGCCATTAAAAGCTTTTGTAACTCATGGGTATATGAGACCAGGTCCTGTGAAAGAAATTTTTCTTTTACGCACAGGGCGTACAGATGATCGGTTTCGGGCCGGGGCTGCCGCAGAATCGCGGCAGGACTAGTTAGTTCCCCGCTCGAATGCGATAAGTTCAGCACATATTTCAAGCCGGGCGCCTTGCGGAAGGCATACTTCAGGACATCCGGATCAAAAGAGAGAATAAAAATATTATCTCGACGATTCCTAAACGCCGTGGTCTCCAATGCTTTCAATATATTGTCGGTAAGCTCCATAGATCTGCCGGAGATCCGATCTTGTTTTCGTGACTTGATTTCAATCAGCAGCCGGGTGCTCCGGCTGTACAAGCGGAGGGTTTCACGGAGCGTGAGTATCTTTTCTCCGGCATATTTCGGAGAATACCAGCCGCCCCAATCACAGGCAAGGAGTTGTTTGTAAGTGTAATCGGAAATTCTTTTGCGGCTGCCGTTGATTTGGGACAGGGTCTTGTTGTGATACAGAACCGGCCGGCCGTCGCCGGTCATCTGGACATCCAGCTCCAAGCCCTCGATGGGATAGGTGAGAGCTTTATCAAAGGCGGATCTTGTATTTTCCGGGGCCTCAAAACTAGCTCCCCGGTGTGCTATTATCCATGGTTTCATATTAGTACAGACCTCGTCATTCATTAGATAAAAATGACCGTAGACCTTTAGTGGGTGTTCACAGGTTCTGCGTTCAGGCCTCCGGCTCGTAGAGGCACGATCCTACGCCTCAGAGAGGTTAATCGCTTCGCGCTTTTTTCTTATACCATTGATTCCATAGGGGTAATTAAATGAGGGATCAACCTCTGAACCTTTGAACATTGAACCTTTGAACCCAACTCTTTGATTAGAAATGGAGCGTTCTGTACAAAATTTTCCCCGTAATCTGTCATTATTTACGAGGTCTGAAGATACTGTAAAGAGAGCATATTGAAACGCATCGGGCTGTTCGGCGGTACATTTAATCCGATTCACCGGGGACATCTTCAAGTGATCCAGGAGGTGATGGAAGCTTTTGACCTGGATCAAATCAAACTGATCCCGGCGGCCCTGCCGCCGCATAAAGAACCGGGAGGTGTGGCTGATGCCCGAGATCGTTTGCAGATGATCCGGCTGGCGGTTGCCAACTATCCGGCTCTGGCGCAATCCGTTACGGCATCCGATGTTGAGTTGACACGACCGGGACCTTCATACACAATCGATACGGTACGCTATTTTATGCAAGTCCTGCCGGAAAATACCGGGCTTTTTTTCATCCTGGGCCTGGATGCTTTCCATGAGATAGATACTTGGAAGTCTTACCTGGATCTTTTTGATCTGATTCCCTTCATTGTCATGGCACGCCCGGGCGTCTATCGCCGGGACGGTGACTTGATGTGGGAAATCCTGGAGAAATATCTTAAATCGAAGATATCAGATGCCTATCGCTTATCCGTTTCGCAATCATGTTATGTTCATGCTGAAAAGCAGCCGATTTTCGTCTTTGATGTTACACCGGTTGAGATTTCCTCAACACAGATTCGCGAATCGGTAAAAAATAGACGCAACATTACATCTTTAGTTCCTAAAAAGGTCGAAAATTTTATAAAAACCAAAGGGCTTTATTTATGAGTGATGATCTTGATCCGTCGCTGGATTTTTATGTCAAAGCAGCGTTAGGGAGGAAAGCTTTCGATCTTGTGATTCTTAACGTCCGCGATTTGACTTCGATTGCAGATGCATTTATTATTTGCAGCGGACGTTCTAACCGCCAGGTTGTTGCAATTGCGGAATTTATTCAGGTGGAGCTTAAAAAGCACGGTATCAGGCCTCTGAGCGTGGAGGGCAAAAAAGAAGGGCACTGGGTATTGCTCGACTACGGACATGTGATCATGCACGTTTTTTATGAACCGATCCGCAACTTCTATGACCTTGAAGGCCTTTGGATAGATGCCAAAAAAATAAAAACCCCAAGCCTGATCAACGCCCCCGATCAGAATCTAAAACCCGATGCATAAAAATTTTATTTAGTCCTGAAAAACCTGGTTCTTTGGGCCTCCGGCTCGTAGAGCCTACGCCTCGGAGAGCCAGGTCAGAGATATTTGGCTCTGCCTTGGAGGTTTGTGTCTAAAATCACAAATTCCAAGCACCAAATTACAAATAAATCACAAATTCCAATATTCAATGACCAAAACCTTCCAGGACGAGACCTTGTTTGGCCTCCGGCCCGTAGGGGCATCGGGCCTACGCCCCGGAGGGATTTTCGAATTTCGGTCATTGTTATTTGTTTGATATTTGATATTTGTTATTTGGAATTTAATTTACTCCGTTTGAGATAGGCGCACCCCTATGGGGTGAAACCAAAGCCTGGTCCTCTGGGCCGGGATTCTTTACTGGCCGGCCACATCCTTACAGCAGTGTTTACAAATCTTGGCTCTTTTCTTGATTACTTCAGCGCAGAACGGGCATTCCCGGGTGAAATGTCTTGCGTGGATTTTACTGACAGACGCATCTATATTTTTCTGAACGATCTGATTGCCGACCTTGGCGCTTCTTAACGGCTCTACGGCTTCCAGTGATCCGATGTCGCCGATCATCTCAGCAGCTTTGGCCCTGACACGGGCCGGTTCGGTGGCATCCAGCAGCAAGCGCATCACGGTGACGCCGTCTTTGGCCATATAGGCGTCCGTAAGAATCTCGAACCCTCTTTTAACGGCCTGCTTTAAGGCTTCCTGCTCGGCCAAAACCTGGTCGTCGATGATTTGCCCCGTGGCCCCCACGGGACTGAACACAGGGATGCATTCGTACTGCTCTGTTCCCGGATAACACATGCACCGGTAAGAAGCGTTATAGGCATAATTTTCCTGAATATCATCCCAACCCTGTACATATGGAGGGCACTCATCGTTGAAACAGACATACAGGTAGGGAGTGCCCCAGCCGAGGCCGTCACTGAACGAAAAAGGGGGAACTTCCCACAGTTTCATCGCCTCGCTGCAGTAGCGGCACAGAGGTTTTTTCTGAGACAAAATTTTTTCTAAAACTTCTTGTTTGGTTTCAAAAGCCATTCATTATTCTCCAAATCTAATTGCATCAGCTGTTTGTGCGAAGCATTAATTTAAACTCCTTTTATTATATGTCAACATGAAATGTTCAGGGCCTTCGATCTTGAGCCCGGCGGCATCGACAGCTTCCGGTACTTTGCCGCCGGAATAAGATTCAGAATAAAAACCGGTCCGGGGAGACTTGGTAAAAACGCCGTACCGGCTGGAGCTCCATATTAAGCTGCCGGTAGTCGGGCCGGTGGCAAAGATTAAACAATTGTCCGGAGAAAGCGGGTCAACCCCTTGGGGGTTGGTCGAATAAAGCAGATAGGTGGCCAGTCCCTTGCCACCCAGGTATCTGAATAATATTTCGTTGTTTAAGGGCACAATTTCGTATGTTTGCCCGGTAAGATTGATTTTCGGAATCCTGCCGTAAAATCCATGCATTGTGTTTCTCCGGCAACAGGGGCGTATATTAAAGGTCTCTCTTTATCAAACGGGCTGACCGGCCGGGATTATGCCACAAGGATTGACCAATATCAATAAATTCTATCTAGTTTCCATTCATAAATGGCTATATTTCCGATGAGCGGCGTTCTCTCTCCGAGGCGTAGGCTCTACCCTCCGGCCTGTAAGCCCTACGGGCTGGAAGCGGAGCCGGAGGCCGCGGGTTTCCGTCACAAAGGCGATCGCATTTACATCGACACCCCTGACATTCATGCTCTCTGTCAGAGCTTTATCAGGCTCTGCTACCATACTCCCCGCGCAGAAAAGATCATCCCCGCCGGTCTATTTCTGTATAACCTGCTTGGTCGTTTGGGCCTTGCCCGGGTACGTCTATCCTTGTTTTTCCCAGCATAATAACAGGCTATCTACAGTTGGAACCAAAAGAAAAGTTCCTTATGCAGCTTCATCTGGGCAGGTGGTACGACGCTTAGTCCGGAATAAAAATTTACTGCGGTTCGAACACTTGCAGCCCTGGGACTAAACGAAAATGTTCATCCAGGGTAAAAAGAGCAACCTTGTGATGCAGGCATATCTGGGCAATTAGTACATCCATTGGTGGGATGGTAACGCCTTTTTTGCGGAGCGAGGCATCTAAATCACCAGCAGCATCCCACATAGCTTCGTCAAAGGAGAGACGGATTAAGGCGTCAAACAACGGCAATATTTTTTTTCGCTCAGGTGAACGAAGGCCTCGTTTGATTTCAAATATGACCGGCCCACAGGTAAGGGCACGATCATCATTAAGCAATCCTTGAGTAAGTGCAACAATATTGGGTGTCTTGCCTCGTAATGCATCAATCCAAATAGAAGTGTCCAGCAAAACCGATTCCATGTTATGCTTCCTTTTCTTTTCCAATATCTTCCAGCCATTGAGCACGCTTCATGTCCGCTCTATTACTCTCCTTAATGGCTTTTTCATCGACATCAACTGTTCCAAGGAGACCTGCAAGTTTTTTGAGTTTTGCTCTCCGAATCTGTCCCTTAACGGCTAATGCAACTGCAGCAGTCTTGGTTTTTGCACCGGAAAATTTTACCAATTCCCTGACAAGCTTCTCATCAAGTGTCACGGTCGTTCTCATGGCATCCTCCATCACAATTTATATAATATATATTGTGATGTTTTATGCCATATGTCAAGGAAAATAATAACACAACAAAATAGGAAAAAACATGGTCTGAATATGTGATATGGGGGAGGTGAATCAATGGGGTCAAACCTTGATTATTGATTTTAACTTATTCTGCGGTGAGTCGAAGGGCCGTTATTGTCAAGTCAGAAATGTCGAGGCAAACTGAAATGAGGCGAAAATACAATCTGATTAAGTCAAAGATCAAGGTTTGACCCCACTTGCAAGAAGAATGCCGATAGCTCTATTGCGGTTGAAGCGGACGGCGATCAGACGCCGCCGCTGAACCGGGCGTTGGCCTTGACAGGCAATAATACTGATGTATAATACTGATGTATACAGTATTGGAGGTGTGGCATGGTACGAACGCAGATATACCTGACAGAGCACCAACGTAACGAACTGGCTGCTATCGCAAAAACGGCGGGAAAGAAACAGAGCCAGCTAATTCGAGAGGCCATCGATCGCCTAATCGAACAGGCGGGCAGCAGTCGGCGGGAGGCGGCATTGCGCGGGGCCGCCGGAATCTGGAAGGACCGTACGGATCTTCCTGACTTCAAGGCAATGCGGGCCGAATGGGACAGGAACTAATCATGGCGGAATCATTCCTTCTTGACACAGATGTTCTTGTTGACTTTCTCCGCGGCTACAGTAAAGCGGTGGCCTTCGTTAACGCCCAATCTTCTCGGATCATCCTATCATCCATCGTCGTTGCAGAGTTGTACGCTGGAGTAAAAGGAGATACGGAACAAGCTGCTCTGGATAATTTTGTCTATCTCTTTCGTGTTGTCCCTGTAAGTGCCGATATCGCGAAAGCTGGAGGGCTTTACAAGCGCGACTATAGCAAGTCACACGGCGTCGGCCTTGCAGATGCCATCTTGGCTGCTACCGCTGAAGCCGAGAATGCGGTGTTGAAGACACTCAATACCAAGCACTACCCTATGTTGAAAGGACTTAGACCAGCCTACAAGAAATAGAAGGCCAACCAAGTCATTTGAGCTGACGCCTAATATCTCGCGATTTTGAACATTCTTATCTTTATCTTGCATTTAGCCAAGCTGCATGACCATAGGTATGTACGCGGCGCGGCGCAATTCTACGTTACCCCATCTTTTTTACTGCTATATATCATGGCTTCAGAACTGGACACTACGGTTATTAGTGTTCAAATTTGACATCAGGACCGTGCAGAAGAATACCAGTTCCAATGTACCTTTTTAAGCTGTAGGGCTTACAGGCCGGAGGGTAGAGCTTTCCGAGGCGTAGGCCTACGCCTCGGAGAGAGATCGCCGAGCAGGGCAAAAAGGGCCATTTATGGATGGACACTAGTTAACTCCGAGCCGAAATAGTGCCAGCGGAAGCGGTTCTGTTGGTATGCCCATAATTTCTCCACTTTGCCGTTGGCGGGTCAATATGCGGCTGTTAGTGTATTTGGCCACTTGTTTTAGATCTTTTGGACGGATCTGGGTTGTCCACTTGACCTCGATGGGCCAGAGACGATTCTGACGGACATAGGCTACATCTACTTCGCCTTTGGCTTTAATGTAATACGTCGGATACCGGCGCGAGTAATGGGTTGCCACACATGCCTCCGCCAGTCTGGCCGGCCATAGCGGATCTGAAAGAGCAGCTTTTACCTGCTGTGTGTAAGGATCTTTGGATGGGTACAGCCAGGCACGTACGGCATGAAAAATAAACGGGTCAGTGAACATCATTTTGCGGGCCTTCTTAGGTGAAGCTGAAAGCTTATCCTCCAAAACGGCCGCTTGTACAAAGGCAACACCCATCGATTCGAGCAGGGCGACATAATCAGCCACGGTTTGGGGGTGATCGATGGAAAGTTCTTTTGACAGCGCATTCCATGTAACCTGGCTGCCATAGCGATTAACAACGGCGCTTAGTATATCACGGAGATAATGCTCCTTTTTGCCTTTTTTTAAAACATCGCCTCTGATCCAGTCGCTATACGTGTATAAGGTGGCCGGATTAATAGCGCCTTTTTTCTCCATATCGTTTATGGCTGTTAAAAATCCACCATGGATCAGGTAACGCTCAAACGCTTTGCTCAGCCGGTCGATCAACGGGGCAATGTCCTGGGCCTCATGGTTGCGCAGTATTTCTAATTCATCTTCGGCAAATCGACGCCCTAATTTAATAAATTCAAAAAAGCTAAGTGGGTGAATCAGGAAATCGACTTTGTCCGCAGGTCCCCGCCTGCCGGGAAACCTCATACGTGCTTCTTTTATAATCACCGTGTCAGAGCCGGTCAGCAATAAAATTATATTCTCTAAAATCCCGGCATCGGCAAGAAACTTAATGCCTTTGTCCCAGTCACGTATATAGGTAACATCATCCAGCAGCTCAAATGCGAATTTCTTATGAAATATTTGGGGTTCGCCCGCATATTTCACGAGTCGAGATTGCCGCAGCCGCAAGTTGAGCTTGCGAAATCCCGCCGTCGGGGGCGCAGGGCATGAAGCTGTGGTCTGCCACCGCGAATGCGCTGCAACGCCGCGGATGAGGTGATATCGGCTCGTGAAAGGTACGGGTCAGTAGTCTTCTGCCAGCAAATGCACATTGCCGATGTGGACATTGGCGAGGCCGGCATCAAGGGCGACTTCCCGGCAGCGCAGGGCGTGCGATCTGGCGGTGATGGGCAGGTCGTTGAGGTAAAATTGAGGATAAAAAGCCAGCAGGCTGTAAGGGATCTTGGGGTTGAGATCGGCGATGAACTTGGCGATGCTTGCCACTTCGGATTCATCGATGTATCCCGGCACCAGCAGGGTGCTGGCTATCAAAAGCGGTGGCCGGGGCCGTTGGTAGAAAAGTTGGGCCAGTACCTTAAAATTCTCAAGTGTTTTGGCGTTGGTTACGCCGCAAAGGGCGAAATGAATCTCTTTGCTCCAGGCTTTTAAATCGAACTTGACCAGGCCGCCGGATTTGAGCGACAGGTCCGCCATCATAGAAAGATATGGCTCCTGCACGGCCCCGTTGGTTTCCCAGCAGATCCGCATGATACCGCCTTGGGCATTTTTAAGGGCGATTCGGGCGGCCTTGACGGCATGCAGGATCTGAGGAGTGGGGTCGCCGCCGAAGTAGCAAATACAGGTGGTTTTTTTAATGGCAGCCTGAGCGAGTTGTTTGGCAGAGATCGTTTTTGTAGAAAATGTACGCTGCTTGAATTGATGGTTCTGACAGTACAGGCAGTTAAAGGCACAGGCATGGTAAAAAACTGCCAGATTGCGGTAGCCGATTTCAGGTCCTCTGGAAACCGAGTATTGGGGATAGCCGCAGCCGGTACCCGCCGGGCAAACAAAATCGCCCACACAGTTGGTGGGCAGCGGGTCAAAGTAGTAGTAAAGATTACCCTCGTGCGGTCGGCCGCCGCGCATACGGCCGTTTTCCACGCGTCGCAGCCCGCAGAACCCTGTGTGTCCTTCGGGAATTTGGCAGTCGTGAACGCACAGCCCGCATTGAAGGCCGTTTTTTGAACGGGGAGGGTCGGTCGGCAGGCCGTAAGTGGTTCGACTTTGGTCGTGCACCTTTTTGATTTGGGGCCAGACCACGTCAAAATTGTTTCTAATACAGTCGGCGCAATAGCCGATAGTGTTGGAAATGGTTCGGCTGCTTGTGTTACAGTAATTGCATGTTCCCATGTTAATCTTTTTGTCGGGCTACAAACTTAAATAATGAATCAATTTTTTCAACATGCCAAATTATCAAGATAAAAGCAGATACTGGATACTGGATACTGGTAGCTTGATTCTGGATACTGGATATAATGATGAATTCCTTATTTTCCAATCCAGCATCTAGTATCAGGCATCCAGCATCGGCTCGTTTTTCCGAATTAAAGTGTCATATGCTAAAACGCTACTTGTCGATTTGAAGCGACGCTTTACTATCAATTATAGAGAATTGTTTCGTAGTTTTCAATTACCATTACCAATATATTTATGGCAAAATCTTTTTTCACCACGAAGCACACGCAGAAACACGAAGATTTTTTTGCTTTTTTCTCTTTCGTGACCTGCGTGGTTAGAATAAACATGAACTGTTTGTTTTCCGCTTCAGTTTCAATGAGGGAGGAATATCAATGATTGACAATGAAAAAACGGTTGAACGGTTGCAGGAGCACCTTCGTGAACTGACGGTGAACATTGGCGAACGCAGTGTCCATATACCCAAAAATCTGGAGCGAACGGCTGAATATATCGAGACCTTTTATCAAAAGATCGGCCTGCCGGTTCAGCGCCAGCCCTATCAATTCCATAATTTTACGGTAGCCAATATTATAACGGAAATTTCTTTTAGTGATAATCCTGCCAAACATTTTATCCTGGGTGCCCATTACGATTCGGTGGCCGGTACGGTGGGGGCCGACGACAATGCCAGTGCCGTTGCCGTTCAGCTTGAGACCGCCCGGGCGCTAGCCGCGC